>NZ_JBICYZ010000005.1:0-273337 GCF_043201465.1 Kitasatospora sp. NPDC048298 | reverse complement strand
TACGCCCCGGCGGCGGCCAGCACCAGCACGATCGACTCCGGCCCGTACGCGACCGAGGCCATGGCGTCCAGCGAGAGCGCGGCCAGTCCGCCGAGTGCGCTGAGCCGGTGCCGCTCGTCGCCCGCGCCGGTATCAGGCGGCGCGGGATCAGCCGCGACAGTCGGAATCGTGCTCTCTGGCATTCGTGGCTCCTCGATCGTGGTGGTCACGATCGTGAAGCGCCCCGGAACACCGCCCGCCGCTTCCTACACACCCTTGATGGCGGCGACGTCGACCTTGATGCGATCTTGACGAGCCGGGCAACGACTCGGCCCCTGAGAAACCGCCCGTCCGCACAGCTGGACGGCGGGTCTCAGGGGCCGAAGGCGTACACCCGGTGCCGGTGGCACGCGGCACCGGGTGAGTCTGTCGGGCTACTGCCCGGGCTTGCGGCCGTGGTTCGACTTCTTCTTCCGCCGGGCCTTCTTCTTACGAGCGCGCTTGGACATCGTGTTCTTTCTCGTGATCGTCGGGTTGCCGCATCGGGTGGTACGGTTCAGGCCGCCTGGCCGACCAGCTGGTCGGCGAGCTTGGCCAGGCGCTTGAGCGAGCGCTCCTCCTGGGCGGCCTGCGCGGTCTGTGCGATGACGCCGTCGTCGAAGTAGGCGCCGTTGGCGACGACCGTCTCCGGCAGGCAGAGCCGGACCACCTCCGCCGCGCCGGCGGCCGCCGGCGCGCCGACCCGCCCGTACAGCGGCAGCAGCGCGGTGTCGCACAGGCCGGGGTTGAGGCTGACGGCGGTGATGCCGGAGCCGGCCGGGGCCATGTCGGCGGTCGCCATGGTGAGCGCGAGCTGCGACTGCGCGTACGCGGCGACCCGCGAGTACTTCTTCACCCGGTGCGGGTCCGACCAGTTCATCGAGGCGGTGCGGTGCAGCGAGGAGGACACGTTGACGATCCGGGCGTCGCCGGCCGCCGACAGCGGCGCGCGCAGCAGCTTCGCCAGCAGGTGCGCGGCCAGGAAGTTGACCTGCAGCGAGACCTCATTGCCGTCGTCGGTCAGCGTGCAGCGCTCGGGCGCCATCACGGCGGCGTTGTTCACCAGCAAGTCCAGCGCCGGGTAGTGCTTGACGACCGTGCCGGCCAGCACCGCGACCTCCGCGAGGTGGGTGAAGTCGGCTGCCAGCTCGACGAGTTGGTCCCTCCGGACGCCCGCATCGACCAGCCGGGCGACGGCCGCCTCGGCCTCGCCGGTGGTGCGGGCATGCACCAGCACGGTCGCGCCGTGCCCGGCGAGCAGCCGGGCGGTCTCCCAGCCGATCCCGGAGGAGGCGCCGGTGACGAGGGCGGTGCGGACGGACAGAACAGCGTCGGACATGACCCATCCAAGGGTGGAAGGGCACCGGCGGGGTGCGAAGGCGACGCGGCACGAAGCCCTGCGCCTCCGGGGCCGCCGGTGCGAGAAGGTGTGATGTGAGAGAACGCTCGTCCGTCCCCTGCCCTCGGAGCCAGCCAGGGCAAGGAACGGACGGCGGTGATCGGCACGGGCACGACGTAGTGGTACCGGGCCCGTGCGCGCGGCCGGTGATGAGCGGGAAGGAGCTCGGTCCTACCGGACGGCGGTGGCGACCGCGACAGCGACGATCCGCGGCCGGCTATGCGGCGGGCGGTCGTGGTGGCGTGTCGAGCGGTGCATGTCCCCCATCAAAGCCTGCCCCGATGCCGGAGGCAAGCTCGTTCACCCTCCCTGACGAAGCCCTGACGCGCGGTCGACGCATCGTTGATGCCCATGCCCCAACTGCCGACGGGTTTCCGGAGATCGCCAAGGTTCCGTCAGCAAGAGCCCTGTCGCTGCCAGGCTTTCGTCAACGAGCCGACACCCGTCGGCTGCGGTCTGCCGTACTGGACGCATGTCCGTCACCGTTCCGCCCACCACCGACTGGTTCACCCCCGAGCAGCCCGGCGCGAGTGTCCTGCCCGCCCATGTCGGACGGAGTGCCTACGGCGGCTGGTGGGCCGACGACACCGACACCGTCCGGGCACTATTGGTTCACTGCGGGCCGGAACGGCTGCTGCACGGAGACCCCGACCGCCTGGACCCGGACGTCCTCGCCCGCTTCGGGCGCGGGCAGTTCCACGCCCCGGACCGCTTCCTTCCCCTGTTGGGACGCACCTTCAGCCACATCACACCGTGGATCCGCGTGCTGCACGTCCACACGGAACGGCCTCGACCGGTCTCCCGCAACACCGCAGCCTGGGTACGCTCGCTGCACGCCGCCGACGAGACCCACCTCGACCGCTTCGCCCGCCGCGCCTCCTCCGCAAACCGCCCGGGGCTCCCGCACTGGGTCGCCGAGACCTGGGGCGGTCATCGCGCGCTCGTCGTGAGCGGCTTCGCCTGGGGCGCGTTCCTCGGGCCGTACCTGGCCTCGCTGGCCTGTGGCTACCTCGCCGGACGGAACCACCTGGACATCGCCGTGGCGACCGACCCGGCGTTCCAACGGCTCGACCTCGCACTCGCCTGCGTCCGTGCCGCCACGACCGCCGCCCGCGCCCAGGGCCTCATCCCGACCTGGTCGGCGCCGCAGAGCAACCACGCCAGCCGGGCGCTCGCCGAAGCGGCGGGCTTCCGGCCGGTGCGACAGGAGGTGGTGTACTGGGCCGGCCCGGTCGTCACTCATTGACGAACGCGTGTCCGACAGGGCGTCAGGGAGCTGTCGAGGAAGTGGCTCCGAACGCCCAGTCGCCGTCAAGGCGCGCATGGCGTGTGAAGAACCGGTGCTTCGCTGTCCGGCGTTCCCCCGTCGTTCCCCGAACCGCCGCCCCTCTCCCGGGCGGCCCGGAAGATCCCCCGAGACGATGCGCCGTTCGGCCCTCACTCCACCGGACACCACCTCCGACCAGCAGAACTGGTTCGCCCGCCCAAGGCGTGTTCCCGGGCAACCTCCGCAGCACCCAAGCCACCGGCCGGCCAGCGCCAGGAGCGGTCGCCGTCGACTCATCACCCGCTGGCAGCTGGCCGATCACCGGGGAGTCCGCGCCCGTCATCCGCGAGTCCGGCGGCGACCGCACGGGCGTCACCGGCGGCACGAAGGTGCTCTCCGACCACCTGGTCGTCCGGATCACCTCCCGCCCCGGGCAGAGCTTCGTCGACCGGATGATCGCCCTCGTCGAGGGCGCCGACCGGCAGAAGACACCGAACGAGATCGCGCTCAACATCCTGCTGGCCTCGCTGACCATCGCCTTCCTGCTCTCCGTGGTCTCGCTCCAGCCGATGGCCATCTAGGCGAACGCTCCCCCAAACCACCATCGTGCTGGTCGCGTTGATGGTCGCCCTCATCCCGACCACCATCGGCGCGCTGCTCTCCGCAATCGGCATCGCCGGGATGGACTGCCTCGTGCAGCGCAACGTTGTCGCACTCTCCGGCCGAGCCGTCGAGGCCGCCGGGACGTCGACGTCCTCCTGCTCGACAAGACCGGCACCATCACCCACGGCAACCGCCGCGCCGTCGCCCTGCACCCGCTGCCCGGCGCGACCACCGAACAGCTCGCCGAGGGCGTCGGCTACCAGCCCGCCTCCGTGACCGACCTGCTCCGCCGCAACCTTCGCGTCTACGGGCTGGGCGGGCTGGTGCTGCCGTTCCTCGGCATCAAGGCCATCGACCTGCTGATCCAGTTCGTCCCAGGCCTGGGGTGGCACACTGGCCGCCGCCTCCGGAACGACGTCGGAGGCGGCGATCAGGTGACGACATCAGCCGAGGCAGTGCCCGGACCCTCCGCCGACCGGAAGGCGATCGACGCGGATCGCCCGGCGCGGCAGGGCGGCAGGCAGCGACAGCACCAGCGCGGCGGCGGTGAAGAGCGCGTAGTGCCCGCCCTCAAGCCCCGGCCCGGACCAGCCGAGCTCCGCGTGGCGGTGCTCCGCGAAGGCGTTGCAGCACAACCAGGCGGCTATTCCCACCACCGGCGCGGCCAGCGGCCTGGAGAAAGCGCCGGCCAGCCCGGCCAGCCCGGTGTACGCGATGTACGGGAACCAGCCGGCATGGAGTTCACCCAGCCAGCCGAGGCCGAACGCGAGCGCGCCACCGGCGACCAACGCCGCGGTGCCGGACACCGCGACCGGCAAGCGGTCGAGGACCGGGTGGTAGCGACGGCCCCCAGGGCGGGCGGAGTACATGCGCACAGCCAGGCCTGCCCCTTCACCGCGAAATCGTTCGACGCCAGCCAACCTTCCGCCGGTGTTCCCTCCGCGCAGCCTTGACAGCATCCTGACGCTGCAGCCTGGAATCTCGACGCGATCTTGACGCGCCGCTCGCCCCCGGCTCGGCAGCACAGCATCAGGCCACCGCGCGCGCCAGGCCGATGACATAGGAGGTGCCACCGCCGGGCGTCTCCTCGACGGCCAGTTCGCCGTTCATCGCCTCCACGAAGCCCTGCACCACCGTGGGCCCCGCACCCACGCTGGAGGCGGCCTGTCCACCGTGGATGGTCACCCGAACGTCCACCCGCCCGGCCACCACACCCGCGTCAACCACCACCGGCTCCCTCCCCTCTGCCCCCAGCACCAGGAGGCCCGCAAACGCCCGCTCCAGGAGACCGGGATCGGCGAGCACGGGCGGCAAACCCGACTCCAGGTCGACACGGACGCCTGACACGCCGTCGGCGGCGGCTCGCACCACCTCGGCCACCACCGTCGGCCGCAGCACCACCGGCATCACCCCGGCCCGCAACCGGCTCAGGTCCAGCAGATTGGCGACCAGCCGCTCCATCCGCTCCACCTCGGCGCCGATCCGCTGTCCGGCCGGACCCGGGACGTGCCCGGCTTCCCGGCGCACCGCAGCCAGGGGCGCCCGCAGGTCCTGCCCGACCGCCTCAAGCAGCGCAGTGTGCAGTGCATCGGTGTGCGCGAGCACCTCCGCCGCCGACGCCTGCGCGGCCAGCCGCTCCCGTTCACGGGCCAGCTTCAACTGGGCGACGTACGGCCCGAGCAGCCGGGTGTCTTCTTCTGTGAGCGGTGCGCCGCGCAGGACCAGGACCGCGCCGTCGCCCAGGTCGACGGAGAACGACGCCTCGTCGGGCCCCGACGGTACCTCCACACCGGCCGAGGCCGCCGGTTCCCAGATCGCTTCACCCGTGCGGGCCAGCACAGCGGCGCCGTCCAGGCCGAACACTTGCCGCAGCTCCGCGACCAGATCGGGCAGCACCCGCGGCCCGGATTCCACCGTCCCCCCGGCCAGCCGGGTGAGGACCGCGGCCTCCGCGCGTGCCCGGTCCGCCTGTTGCGAGCGGCGCGTCAGACCGTCGATCAGATGGGAGATCACCCCGGCCACGGCGAGGTACGCCAGCAGCGCCGCGACGTCCGCGCCCCGTTCCACCGTCAGGCTGTGCCACGGCGTGGTGAAGAAGTAGTCCGCTGCCAGTGCCCCGGCCGCCGTACTACCGGCCGCCGGCAGCAGCCCGCCCAGCCGGGCCGTCCCCGCCACCACCAGCAGCTGGCAGAGCAGCACGCCGGACAGGCCGAGCGACTCGTGCAACGGCGACAGCGCCCAGGTCAGCGCGACCGCCCCGGCCGGTCCGACCAGCCACGCCAGCCGACGCCGGCGGACCGGAACCAGCGCCGGGCGGCGCCTGCGGGGCGCGGGCGGCACCGTCAGCAGCCCGGGCTCGGGCGGTGGCAGCACCCGTACATCGATCGGGCCGGCCAGCCGGATCACCCGGTTGATCACCGAGCCGGAGACAAGCTCGCGCAGCCTGCTGCGGCTGGTGGGCCCCAGCAGGAGCTGGGTGGCGCTCTCCGACCGGGCGAAGTCCACCAGCGTCCGGGCCACGTCGCCGCCGCTCACCTCCACGTAAGTGCCGCGCAGCTCCCGAAGCAGCTCCCGCTGCGGCGCCAGATCCGGCGGCTCACGCTCGACCGTGCCGTCGTCCAGGCGCACGTGCACGCCGATCAGGTCCCCGTGCACCCGGGTAGCCGTGCGGGCCCCCCGACGGATCAGGTGCTCGCCCTGCGGCGCCCCGTTCAACGCGACCATGATCCGTTCCTTGGTCTCCCAGGGCGCCCGGATGCCGTGCCGGGCCCGGTAGTCGGCCAGTTCCTCCTCCACCCGGTCGGCGAGCCACAGCAGCGCCAGCTCGCGCAGCGCACCGAGGTTGCCGGCCCGGAAGTAGTGGCCCAGGGCCACGTCGATCCGGTCCGGCGCGTAGACCTCCCCCTGCGCCATCCGCGCGCGCAGCGCCTCCGGACTCAGGTCGACCAGCTCGATCCGGTCGGCGGCCCGGACCACGTCGTCCGGGATCGTCTCCCGCTGGGCGACGCCGGTGATCTGTTCGACGACGTCGTTGAGGCTCTCCAGGTGCTGGATGTTGAGCGTCGTCGCCACGTCGATCCCGGCGTCCAGCAGCTCCCGCACGTCCTGCCAGCGCTTCTCGTTCCGCCCGCCGGGCACGTTGGTGTGCGCGAGTTCGTCCACCAGCGCGAGGGCCGGGCGGCGCGCCAGCAGCGCGTCCAGATCGAGCTCCGTCAGCTCCACGCCCCGGTACGGCACCGGCCTCCGGGGCAGCACCGGCAGGTCCCTCAGCTGCCCCGCCGTCCCGTGCCGCCCGTACGTCTCGACCAGGCCGACCACCACGTCCAGCCCCTTGCCGCGCAGCCGCCGCCCCTCCCGGAGCATGGCGTACGTCTTCCCCACCCCCGGCGCCGCTCCCAGGAACACCCGCAGCTTCCCGGCCATCGCCGTCCCGCCGCCTCTCTTCGCCTCCGGTTCCATGCTCCGCCCTACCCGACGTGGACGCGCGGGCGCCGGGATCGGTCCGGCTCGGCCTCGCGCAGCACCTCGCGGGTGACCGGGGCGACCTCGCCCTGTCCGAACAGGAAGAAGCGCAGGAAGTGGCCGACCGGGCCGCCCTCGGTCCACTCGAAGTAGATGTGCGGAAGCTGCCCGGTGCGGTCCCGGATGGTCAACAACAGGGCCGCCAGCGCGTTGGGGACACTGGAGCTCTCCAGCGTCAGCACCCGGTAGCGGCCGTGCAGGACCTCGCCGTGCACGTCGAGCACCGACTCGAACTCGGACGGGTCCCGGACGGTCACCTCGACGAAGACCAGGTCGATGTCGGCCGGGATGTCGTGGTGTGTCCGGACTTCCCTTTTCTTCTCCTGGTATTCCGCCAGGCCACGGTTGTTCGGCTCATTGGCGATCAGCCGCATCGTGCGGTGGGTGTAGTCGCGGATGAACCGCTCGGCGGCCTCGTCCAGCACCATGTCGGTGACGCGCAGTTCGAACGCCCGCCGCAGCCGGGACAGGAAGGAGACCAGGATGATCCCGCCGATGAAGCAAGCGCCGATCTTGACGCCGTCCGGGCGTTCGGCGATGTTCACGCCCGTGGTGTAGAGGAACACCGCCGCGATGACCGCGAATCCGGCGCGCCAACGACGCTGCCCGGCCTTGTGGGCGGCGATGGTGACGGCGATCGCGGCGGAGGAGATCAGCACCAGGACGCCGGTCGCGTACGCGCCGCCCTGGGCGTCCACGCTCGCGTCGAAGAGCCAGGTGACCAGGAAGGCGATCAGCGTCAGCACGATCACCATCGGCCGCACCGCCCGCGCCCAGTGCGGGGCCATGCCGTACCGCGGGAGGTAGCGCGGCAGCAGGTTGAGCATCCCCGCCATCGCCGAGGCGCCGGCGAACCAGAGGATCGCGATGGTCGAGATGTCGTAGACGGTGCCGAACGTGTTCCCGAGGTTCTCGTGCGCGAGGTAGGCGAGCGCCCGTCCGTTGGCCGGCCCGCCGGGCTCGAACGCCGCCTTGGGGATGAGCAGCGTGGTGATGAAGCTCGTCGTGATCAGGAAGCAGCTCATGATCAGCGCGGCGGTGGTGAGCAGCTTGCGGGCGCCGCGGATCCGGCCGGTCGGCTTTTCCTCGGTGTCCTCCGGTGCGCCCTCGATGTGCGGCATGACGGCGACGCCGGTCTCGAAGCCGGACAGGCCGAGCGCCAGTTTGGGGAAGACCACCAGCGCGACGCCGATCATCGCGATCGCGTTGCCGTGCTCGGCGGTCAGCGCGTCCGTCCAGTCGGCGACCAGGTGCGGGGCCTTCAGCACGTGCCAGAGCCCGTTCACCACGACGACCACGTTGAGTGCGAGGTACACCGCGACCAGGAACACCGCCAGGCCGATCGCCTCGCTGAACCCTTTCAGGAAGACTCCGCCGAGCAGGGCGACCAGGAGCAGGGTGATCAGTACCTGTCTGCCGGACAGGGCGCTGGTCAGGTGCGGGTTCTCCACCAGGTGCGCGGTGGCGTCCGCCGCCGACAGGGTGATGGTGATCATGAAGTCGGTCGCCGCGAACCCGAGCAGGGCCAGGACGAACAACTTCCCCTGCCAGAACGACAGCAGGCGCTCCAGCATCGCGATCGATCCCTCGCCATACGGGCTCTCCTGCGCCACCCGTCGGTAGACCGGCAGCGCCCCGCACAGCGTGACGATCACCAGCACGATAGTCGCCACCGGGGACAGCAGCCCGGCCGCGAGTGCCGCGATACCGGGCTGGTAGCCGAGCGTGGAGAAGTAGTCCAGACCGGTCAAGCACATCACCCGCCACCACCGCTGGCCTTTGTGCTCGACCGGCGCCTGCGCGTGCGGCCCGGGGTACTGCTTGGCCATGTCGGACAGGCCCTCCAGCAACCACACCCGGAACCTGGTCCGCCACGTCGACGCAGCCGCACCCGACGAACTCACCCTGCGCCCCTGTCCTCTTCCCCGAACCCGGCGCCACCGAGGCGGCGGCAGGGCGAAAGGCTATGCGACCAGCCGCGCCGCTCCCGGGAACCGCCCGCGCCGGTTCGCCCCGTTGGCGCAGTGATCGACAGACGGCCGCCCAGCGCGCGCCGCGTCCGGAATCAACGCCTCGTCAAGATGCCGGAAGAGATACATCAAGGTCGCGGCCGTCAGGCCTTCGACGCGTCGCGTCGCCCGCACCGCCCCGCTAGCGTGGGCCGCTTCCCGGCCGAGATCCGATCGAGGAGCACAGCGCCGTGTCCGACAGCTTTGCTCACCGGCACGTTCCCACCGAGTACTCGGAGCAGGTCGCCGAGGCGGTCGCGCGGCAACGGCTGGGCAGCCATCGGGCGACCTACCGTCCGGCCCGGCCCTCGCCGGCTGTTCAGCGGTCGGACGTCGTCACCATGTCCGTCCTCCTCGCCGTGCTGGTGTCCGCCGGCATCGCCCTGACTCGTACGTCCCCCGGCCTCCTCCTCGTCTTCCTGCCACCCGTCGCGGTCCTCCTGCTCTTCAGGATCCTGCGCGAGAGGCACAACAGGAGTACCAGGAAGAACGCCGGTCTTCACCTCTACGAGCACGGCCTGGTCGTCGTCGTAGGGGGCAAGCTCAGGGCGATGCGCTGGGACACGATGACGGTGTACCAGAACATCGGCCGTTACCACACCTTCGGCCGGAGCAACCGCATCAAACACGCCTACACGCTGCGCGACCGCGAAGGCCAGGAAGTCACCATCCGCGAAGGGTTCCCGAACCCCGAAGACTGGGGTCCACGAATCCAGCAGGCCGTGACCGAGGCGCAGCTGGCGGACGCGCTCATCGCACTCCGGGCGGGCAAGACCATGCCGTTCGGCAGCTTCCTGGTGAGCCGGAGCGGCGTGGCGGCGGGGCGGAAACAGGTCTCCTGGTCGCAGGTGCAGGGTGTCCACACGATGCAGGGACTCGTCCGCGTCGAGGCCGCCGGGAAGCCGACCGACCTGACCGGCAACCCGGTATGGATGTTCCCGAACCTGCAGCTCTTCACCGCACTGGTCGAGCAGCTACGCCGGTAGCCGGTTCCCGTCCCGTCCGACGGCAGGCAGCGGCCATCCGCCGGGTCGTCGCGGTCACAGGATCCACGGGCCGCTCGGACGGCGGCGGGCAACTCCTCCTGACCGTGTTCGAGCCGGACGGTGATGAACACGGCCCAGGCGAGCATCGCCGGGAAGACGAACCACAGGGATCACGATTCTTCGCGGTCATCGACATCCTGGAGCCTGTCGGTCGCCGGCAAGCAAGAGGAACATGCGGATCCGATCCTTGACCGCCTCGCGGCCGGCGAGGCGGTCGCGCGACACGGGCACCTGCAACGTGAGCTACTGCGTCTCCACAGCCGGCCTCAACGCTCTCACCCAGATCCTCGCCGCCGAACTCGTCGACATCGGCTTCCTCGTCAACGCCGCCGCCCCAAGCCGAACCAACACCGGCATGGCCTACGGCGAGACCGTCCGAACCCCAGAGGAGGCGGCCGACACCCCGTTCTGGCTCGCCACCCTCCCCGATGCCGGCCCCACCGGCGGCCTACCTACAACAGCAGAAGCAACCGCAGCAATCAGCTGACGCACCGTCAGGAAAGTCAGCAAGAGGTCAGCATCGATCCGATTGAACCCTGTCGCACACGCCCGAACGTGAGACTCGGCAACCCCTCCCCGAGCTCGACAAACCCGCCGGGCGACGGGCACCAGACAGGCAGCGGCGCGGCCGTCCCGGCGCAGCGGCCGCCAGCAGGAGAGCAGCCTGTCCAGCCGCACGTTTCACCAGGTCAGCGCACCCGTCCGCGTGATTTCAGCGGGATGTCGGGCAGCTCCGGGGCACGCAGTCGGGCACCGCCGTAGCCGTGCACTTCGCCAAAGCGAATTCCCTTCTCCCAGTCGTTTCGCGCCTGTACGATCTCCTCACCGGATCGGCCGATGAAGTTCCACCACATGACGATCTTCTCGTCGAAGGGCTCGCCGCCGAGGAGGAGGACGGCCGCGTCGGCCTCGGCCCGCAGGGGGAGGTCGGGGCGGCCGCAGCCGAGGTAGAGCATGGAGCCGGGCTCGACCGGGACGCCGTCGGCGTCGACCCGGCCGGACATGGCGAGGACGGCGTACTCGAAGTCGGGGACGAGCGGGAGGCGGAGGTCCGTGCCCCCGGCGAGGGCGAGGTCGGCGCCGACCAGCGGGGTGTGGGTGGTGCCCGGTGAGGTGGCGGTGTCGAGGGTACCGAGGATGACGGTGGCGCGCAGGCCCGGGGCGGTGACCACGGGCAGGTCGGGGTGGTGCTCGAAGGCGGGGGCGACGTGCCGGCCGGTCTCCGGGAGGGCGACCCAGAGCTGGGCGCCGTGCAGGTGGCGGGCGTGCGGGCGGGGGGACTCCTCGGAGTGCGAGATCGCCCGGCCGGAGGTCATCAGGCCCAGTTCGTACGGCCGGACGGTCTGGAGGCTGCCGAGGCTGTCGCGGTGCAGCACCTCGCCCTGGTGGAGCCAGCTGACCGTCTGGAGGCCCATGTGGGGGTGCGGCGGGACCTGCATGCCGGGCTCGTCGGCGATGTCGTCGGGGCCGTAATGGTCGACGAAGCACCAGGCCCCGACCATCCGGCGGCCGAGGTTGGGCAGCAGGCGGCGGACCACCGTGCTTCCGCCGAGCGGGAACTGACGGGCCGTCAGCAGATCCTTCACCGGTCCGGTACCGGCCTCGCGGCCGCAGGCGGTCGGGGTGGGCTGGAGGTCGAGGTTGCTCATCGCGGTTCCACCACCGTACGAGGAGGGCCGGGCGGAGAGGAGTGCGTCGTCACCGATCATGCGTCACGGTGCGACGGTCCTCCACCCGTGCCCGGCCATCCGGCGGCTCCCCGCCCGCGAAGGGCGCGGCACCGCCGGACGGCCGCAGGCTCAGTGCCCGCAGGCCCACCAGGCTTCTGCCGACGCCTTGTCGGCGCGCTCCCGCAGGTTGCGCACCGCCGCGGCCGGGTCCTCGGCCCCGTACACCGCCGAGCCGGCCACGAACACGTCCGCGCCGGCCTCCGCGCAGCGCTCGATCGTGCTCGCCGCGACGCCGCCGTCCACCTGGAGCCACAGTTCGAGGTCGTGCTTGGCGATCAGCTCCCGGGTGCGGCGGATCTTCGGCAGCATGATGTCCAGGAAGGCCTGGCCGCCGAAGCCGGGCTCGACGGTCATGATCAGCACCATGTCGAGCTCGGGCAGCAGGTCCTCGTACGGCTCGATCGGGGTGCCCGGCTTGAGCGCCATCGAGGCGCGGGCGCCCTTGGCGCGGATCTCGCGGGCGAGCCGGACGGGCGCGGCGGCGGCCTCGACGTGGAAGGTGACCGAACCGGCGCCGGCCTCGACGTACTGCGGGGCCCAGCGGTCCGGGTCCTCGATCATCAGGTGGAGGTCGAGCGGGATGTCGGTGGCGCGGGCGAGGGACTCGACCACCGGGACGCCGAGGGTGAGGTTGGGCACGAAGTGGTTGTCCATGACGTCCACGTGCAGCCAGTCGGAACCCCGGACGGCCTCGGCCTCGTCGGCGAGCCGGGCGAAGTCCGCGGACAGGATGCTGGGGTTGATCTGGGCCATGACCGACTACCTTCGTACGAGGGCTTGCGAGGGCTGGGCACCCCCGGAGCGGGCACCTCGCCCCATCATCCCGCGCCGCACCGCCCCCGACCGCACACGGCGACCTTCACGTGACCGTCATCACACCCCTCGCGGGGTTACCGGGGCCGTCGCCGTGGTCATCAGCCCTGGAACGGGCCACGACCCGCCGCGGCTCCCGCCGGGCCGTCCCGACCAGCCGAGCGCCCCGGCCCACCCGGGGGCTCCGTCCGAGGAAGGTCCCCGATGACCGATCTCGTCCACCCCGCCCGCGCACTGTGGTGGCTCTTCGAGCCGGTGCACGCCGTCACCTACTTCCTGCCCGAGGGCCGCACCGCCTTCGAGGAGGCCGGTCTGCACGGCCGCCTGCACGGCTACTTCGGCACCCGCGCGGCCCCGCTCGGCGCGGTGGACGCCCCGCCGGTGACCGCCGCGTTCTTCAACTTCGCCCCGGCGATGGTCGAACGCGCCCTGCCGGAGGTGTGGGGCCACGCGAGCCCGGAGGAGGCGCTCACCGCCCGACTGAAGGCCTCGGCGGCGATCCTGGGCCGGCTGCTGGAGCACGTGAACCGGGAACAGGTCGAGCTGGTCGCCGAGACCCTGGAGCAGGCCGCCGCCCGGCTGGACTGCGCCGGCCGGGTGCTGGCCGCCGCCAACGCCGCACTCCCCCGCCCGAGCGGCCTGTACGAGCGGCTCTGGCAGGCCGCCACCGTGATGCGCGAGCACCGCGGCGACGGCCACGTGGCCGCGCTGGTGACGGCCGGGCTGGACGGCTGCGAGGCCCTGGTGGTCCGCTGCGCGATGGACATGCGGCGCGAGATGATCCAGCCGCTGCGCGGGTGGACCGACACCGAGTGGGAGGCGGCCTCCGAGCGCCTGGTCGAGCGCGGCTGGCTGACCGCCGAGGGGACGGTCACCGAACTCGGCCGGACCCGCCACCAGGCCCTGGAGGCCGCCACCGACCTGGCCGCCGCCCGGGTCTGGAACGACTACCCGCGCGCCGAACTCGACCGGCTGGCGGCGGCGTTGAAGCCGATCTCGGCGCTCTGTCGCGGCGAGCTGCCGATCAACCCGATGGGACTGCCGGACAACCAGTGACGACCGGCCCGCGCGATCAGGGCGCGGCCGACGCCTGGAGCGGGTCCCGGAGCCGGCCCCGGGGCGAGGGCCCGGGCGGGCCGAGCACGATCCCCCGCCCGGCGTAGAACCGGCCGAACGACCGCCACGGCACGCGCGCGAAGGCCTGCGACTCCCCCGGGAACCCGGAGGGGTTGTGGACCAGCAGCGCCGTGTCCGTGGCGCCCACCGCCAGCACCAGGTGCCCGCCGCGCCGCACCGGCTCGGGCCCGTACGGCTCCCGGATCGACGGGTGCACCGAGACCATCACCAGCGCGCCGCCGGCCACCTCGGCCGACACCTCCCCTGGCGTCAACTCCCTTGCCTGCGCGACCAGTCCCCAGCGCTGCCGGACGTACGCGGCGAACGGCGCGTGGATCAGCCCGCGCAGGCTGTCGCCGTCCCGCAGGTACGCGCCGGCCGCCAGGCACTCGCCCGCGAGCGCCACCGCCGCCGGGGCCATGCCCCACCAGTGCGCCAGCGCCATCCGCAGACAGGCCACTCCGCACAGCCGCCAGGACCACCACGCGTACTCCTCCGCGGTGGCCGCACCGGACTGCCCCCAGCGCGGGTCGGCGGACGCGTCCAGCCGCCCGTCGACGATCTCCCGCACCAGCTCCGCCGACTCCCACTGCGCGTGGTACGGCACCTCGTGCACCACCCGCACCGACCGCGCCGGCGCCTGCGGCCGCGCGTCGCCCCGATCCACCATCCCCCGACGCTCTCACGGCCCGGCGGCCGGGCGACCCGCGACACTCCCGGGGCCCCGGACTCGGGCCCCGGACTCAGGCCCTGGACTCAGACGCCGGACTCAGGCCCCGGAACAGGCACCGGCTGCGACTTCGGCTCCGACTCCGGCTGCGACTCCGGCTCCGGTGTCGGCGCCGACACCGGCTCCCGGTAGGCCAGCCGCTGCGCCGCGTGCCGCCCGCGCGCCTCCACCGGCAGCGAGCCGGTGGCACCGGCCAGGCCGAACAGCGGCATGTCGAGGTAGATCGACTCGTACCCGCCCGGCGGCGCGATGTACGTCTCGTGCCAGATCCCGACGTGCCCGCGCACCTTGCCGTCCCGCAGCTTGCGGTTGGCGATGCCCCACACGGTGTGGTGGAAGCCGTCCGGCGCGTGCGCGTAGCCGTACAGCTTCTCCTTCGACTCCCAGTACTGGACGACGTAGTAGGTGCGCGGCGAGGCGGTCAGCAGGACGCGGCCGCGCAGGCCGCGCTCGGGGGCGCGGCGCAGCTCGTACAGCATCCGGAGCATCGCGAACATCACCGGGCCCCAGTGGTGCACGGCCCAGAACCGGTTGATCCGCATGCCGATCAGCAGCACCACGGTGTCGCCGGTGGCGGCCGCGGTGGTGATGCCCCGCTGTGGTTTGGCGAACAAGGCCAACTGTTCCTCCCCCATCCCCTTGTCCATGTAAGCGGTGACTACACCAGCACCGGACGCCCCGGTCAAGGCTCGCCGACCTCACAATTCGGCTACTACACTGGGCAGTTGGCACTCGCCACCGCCGATGGTGCCGAACCCGGGCCGTCCCCTCCGGACCCACCGGGGCCCCGGCCCCCGCGAAGGGCAGGGGCCGGGGCCGGCCTGGTGCGGCGGCCTAGGCCTACCAGGCGTAGTCCTCCGGGGCGGGCTTGTGGCCCGGGAAGAGTTCGTCGAGGCGGTCGAGGGTCTTCTGGTCGAGCTCGAGGTCGAGCGCGCCGATGGCGGCGTCGAGGTGGGCCGGGGTGCGGGGGCCGACGATCGGGGCGGTGACGGCGGGGCGGGAGAGGAGCCAGGCGAGGGCGAGGGCGGCGGGGTCGGCGCCGAGTTCGTCGGCGAAGTCCTCGTAGGCCTGGATGCGGTCGCGGTGCTTGGCGAGGAGTTCACTGGCGTACGGCATGGCGCTGCGGTCGCGGGTGCCCTCGCGTTCCTTGCGCAGGACGCCGCCGAGCAGGCCGCTGCGCAGCGGGGACCACGGGATCAGCCCGAGGCCGTAGTGCTGCAGGGCGGGGATGACCTCGAGCTCGATCGCGCGGTCGAGCAGGTTGTAGAGGGACTGCTCGCTGACCAGGCCGAGGAAGTTCCGGGAGCGGGCGGCCTCCTGGGCCTGGGCGATGTGCCAGCCGGCGAAGTTGCTGGAGCCGACGTAGATGATCTTGCCCTGGGCGACCAGGACCTCCATCGCCTGCCAGATCTCCTCCCAGGGCGTGGCCCGGTCGATGTGGTGCATCTGGTACAGGTCGATGTGGTCGGTCTGGAGGCGGCGCAGACTGGCCTCGACGGCCTTGCGGATGGCGAGCGCGGAGAGCCTGCCCTCGTTGGGCCAGTCGCTCATGTCGGCGTAGGCCTTGGTGGCGAGGACGGTGCGCTCGCGGCGGCCGCCGCCCTTGGCGAACCAGCGGCCGATGATCTCCTCCGTGCGGCCCCGCAGCCGGCCCTCGCTGTCGCGGCCGTAACTGTTGGCGGTGTCGAAGAAGTTGATGCCGCGCTCGTGGGCGGTGTCCATGAGGCGGTGGGCCTCGGCTTCCTCGGTGTGGGGGCCGAAGTTCATGGTGCCGAGGCAGAGGCGGGAGACGGTCAGGCCGGTGCGGCCGAGGTGGGTGTACTCCATGGCGCCCACCTTCCGTCGCACCGACCCCGCTGTCCAGCACATTTCACCGGACGCGGCGGATCACCGCCCACGGATGGATCACCGCCCGTGGGTGGCGAACTTCCTTACGGCGAGCGGCATGCAGGCCGCGAGCAGCACGGCGCTCCAGAGCAGCGCGGCGAGGACGGCGTGCTGGGTCGGCCAGGCGGTGCCGGCCGCCGAGGGGTTGCCGAACAGCTCCCGGCAGGCCTGGACGACGGAGCTGACCGGGTTCCAGTCGGCGAGGAACCGCAGCCAGCCGGGCATGCCACCGGTCGGCACGTAGGCGTTGGTGACCATCGCCAGCGGGAAGACCGCGACGGACAGCTGGCCGGCCGCCTCCTCCTTGCCGACGGCCAGTCCGAGCAGCGTGCCGACCCAGGTCATCACGAAGCGGAAGAGCAGCAGCAGGGCGAACGCCCCCACCGCGTCGGCGAGTCCGTGCCGGGCGCGCCAGCCGGCGGCGAGCCCGACCCCGGCCAGCAGCGCCAGGACGACCACGCTGACCAGCAGGTCGGCGAGGGTCTGTCCGAGCAGCAGTCCGGTGCGGGAGACGGGCATGGAGCGCAGCCGGTCGGTGACCCCGCGCCCGACGTCGCGGGCGGCGCCGACCATGGTGGGCATGATGCCGTTGGTGGCCACCATGGCGAACAGGCCGGGCATCAGGAACTCCCGGTAGTCGCCGCCCCCCGGCACCTGCATGGCGCTGCCGAAGACGTAGCCGAAGACCACCACCATCACCACCGGGACACCCAGCGAGGCGGCCAACAGCCCGGGTGAGTGGCGGTAGTTGAGCAGGACGCGGAGCATCGAGGTCCAGGTACCGGAGGCGAGCCGACCGACGGCGGACGGTCGCGTGACGGACGGCCGCGCCGCGGCGGCGTACCCGGCGGCCATCAGGCGGCCCTCCCGGCGTCCGCGGACTCCCGGGTTCCCGCGGACTCCCGGGCATCCGCGTACTCCTGGGTGAGCGCGAGGAACACGTCGTCCAGCGAGGGCGTGCGCACCGCGACGTCCTCGGCGACGACCCCGGCGCCGTCCAACTCCCGTACCAGCGAGGGCAGCAGGACGGACACTCCGGGCATCGTCAGCACCGTGACGGTCCGCTCGGCGACATCCACCCGCGCGTCGCCACCGGTCATCGAGGACAACACCACGGCGGTGGCCGCGAGTTGCGCCGGGTCGGCCAGGGTGACGGCGACCTGGCTGCCGATCGCGGCCTTGAGCCGGTCGGGCGGGCCGGTGGCGATGGCGGCGCCGTGGTCGACCACCACGATGTCGTCGGCGAGCCGGTCGGCCTCCTCCAGGTACTGGGTGGTGAGCAGCACGGTGGTGCCGCCGTCCGCCAACTCCTTGACGGTGTCCCAGATCGCCTGCCGGCTGCGCGGGTCGAGTCCGGTGGTGGGCTCATCCAGGAAGAGCACGGACGGGCTGGTGACCAGGCTGGCGACGAGGTCGAGGCGTCGGCGCATGCCGCCGGAGTAGGTGCGCACGAGCCGGTCGGCGGCGTCGGCGAGGTCGAAGCGGGTGAGCAGTTCGTCGGCGCGCTCCCGGGCCCGGCGGGCACCGAGGTGGTGCAGCCGGCCGAACAGCCGGAGGTTGTCGCGGCCGGTGACGCCCTCGTCGACGGCGGCGTGCTGCCCGGCGAGGCCGATGACGCGCCGGACGTCCTCGGCGGCGCGGACGACGTCGTGTCCGGCGACCCTGGCGGTGCCGCGGTCGGGGGCGACCAGGGTGGCGAGGACGCGCACGGCGGTGGTCTTGCCGGCGCCGTTGGGGCCGAGCAGGCCGCAGACGGTGCCGGCCGGGACGGTGAGGTCGAGGCCGCGCAGGGCCTCGGTGGCACCGAAGCGTTTCGCCACGCCCGCCATCTCGATGGCGGGTCGGGTGGTGTCGGACATGGCTCTGCCCTTCTCTAGGTACAGCGTACGTAGAAGCGTGCGCGGGCGCCACCCTACTACGTACGCCGTACGTATCTAAGATGGGAAACCGAGGTGATCTTCCAGTGCCGTCCAGCGAGTCCACGCCGTCCAGCAGCCCCGCACCGTCGAGCGGCCCCGCGCCATCGAGCAGGCCCACGCCCCCCGAAGCCCCCGAGGTGATCTGGCTGCGCCCCGAGCGCACCGGCCGCGGCCCGCGCCCGGCCCACAGCCGGGACTCGATCGCCGCCGCGGCCATCGGGATCGCCGACGCCGAGGGCCTGGACGCGGTCTCCATGCGGCGGGTCGCGGCGGCGCTCGGCGCGGGCACCATGTCGCTCTACAACTACGTGCCGAAGAAGGAGCACCTGCTCGACCTGATGCTCGACGCGGTCGCCGCCGAGTACCGGTTCCCACCCGCGCCGAGCGGTGACGTCCGGGCCGACCTCGCCGACCTCGCCCATCAGCAGATCGGCATCTGCCGCCGCCACCCCTGGCTGCCGGCACTGCTGCTGGCCCGCCCCGGCATCGGCCCCAACGCCCTGCGCTACACCGACCACTTCCTCGCCATCACCGCCCCCACCGACCTCGACGGGGGCTCCCGGCTGGAGGCGATGGCCCTGTTCAACGGCTTCATCGGCCAGTTCGCACAGTACGAGCAGACGGCGGCCGCGGGCGCCAAGTGGCAGGCCGAGCTGGCCGGTTACCTCGGCCAGGCGGCCGCGAGCGGCGAATACCCGCACCTGGCGCAGGCCTTCGCCACCGCGGGCCCGCCCGCCGACCCGGACCGGGCGTTCGAGCGCGCCCTGGCCCGGGTGATCGCCGCCATCCTGACGCCGACGGACGACAACTGACGCTCAATCAATCAGCGAGGCCCTCCCCGGGGGGACGCGACCCCATCGCCCTGACGCTGGCCCTCCCCGGAGAGCGCGGCCCCATCACCATGACGCTCCGTCAGCTCGCGAGGTCCTCCCTGGGGAGCAGCCCCGCCACCCGGCCGTCCACCAGCACCAGCACCGCCGGCCGCCCGCCCGTCAGCGCCGCCCGCGCCTCGGCCGCCGACTGCCCGACGCCGACCGTCGGCAGCGCCGGGCCGAGCAGCGCGCCCAGCGGGTCGCCCGACTTGGCCGCGCCGTCGGCGAGCGCCGCCGTCAGCACCTCCCGGGACACCGAGCCGACCACCTCGGTCGCGCTCACCCCGAACGGGCGCTCAGCCCGCGCCAGCACCGCCGGGGCGACGCCGCCCGGTGCCTCCCGCAGCGCCTCCACCGCCTCTCCGACGGTCGCGTCGGCGTCGACCGTCACCAGCGGGCGGGCGGCCTCCAGCAGCGGCCGCAGCCCGTCCGCGTCCTCCAGGAAGCCCCACCCCCGCATCCAGGCGTCACTGTGCACCTTGGACAGGTAGGAGCGCCCCGAGTCCGGCAGCAGCACGACCACCAGGTCGTCCGGGCCCAGTTCCCGCGCCACCCGCAGCGCGGCCGCCACCGCCGTCCCGGAGGACGGCCCGGCCAGGAGGCCCTCCTCGCGCGCGAGCCGGCGCGCCGTCAGCAGGGACTCGCGGTCCGGGATCCGCTCGTAGGAGTCGACCACCTCCGACCGGTAGGCCTGCGGCCAGCGGTCCTCGACGGTCTCCGGGTGCAGGTAGTGCCCGATGCTCTCGACGTACCACGGGCTGCCGTCCCCGCCCCCGTAGGAGGAGGACTCCGGGTCCGCGCCGACCACCGTCACCGAGCCGCCGGACGCCTCCTTCAGGTGGGCGCCCGTCCCCGTGATGGTGCCGCCGGTGCCGACCCCCGCGACGAAGTGGGTCACCCGGCCGCCGGTCTGCTCCCAGATCTCGGGACCGGTGGTCCGGACATGGGCGTCGGGGTTGGCCAGGTTGTCGTACTGGTTGGCGAGCCAGGCCCCGGGGATCTCCTCGGTCAGCCGCTCCATCACCTTGAACAGGTGCTTCGGGTCCTCCTGCGGCACCGCCGTCGGGGCGAGCACCACCTCCGCGCCGTACGCCCGCAGGATGTCCGCCTTCTCGGGCGCCGACTTGTCCGCCACCCCGGCGATCACCCGGTACCCGCGCTGCCGGCCGACGATCGCCAGGCCGATGCCGGTGTTCCCGGAGGTCGCCTCGATGATCGTCCCACCGGGCTTCAGCAGGCCGTCCCGCTCGGCGGCCAGGACCATGGACAGCGCGGCGCGGTCCTTGACGCTGCCGCCGATGTTGAGGAACTCGGCCTTGGCGTAGATCGGCGCGGCGATCCCGGCGCCGAGCCGGGCGAGGCGGAACAGCGGCGTCCCGCCGATCGCGTCCAGGACGGATTCGTGTACTGCGGTCATCATCTGACTCCTTCACTGGTGCTGTCCGCCCGAGCCTGCCCAGCCCGGCGGGTCGGTAGACGGCGGTGACACCCTGCTCATCCGGCCGAAACACGGCCCGAGGAGCGCGGAGGGCGCGAGGAGGCACGTTCACGCCCCTCGGTGCGTGGGCGGCGAGGGGCGTGGGCGGCGAGGGGCGTGGCGCTCGCTAGAGTCCCGGCATGACGCGTCTGAAGATCGAGATATCCGTCCCCGAGAGCCACCTCGACCAGGTCGTCGAGGCCCTCCACACGGCCGGTGCGGGCCGGGTCGGCGAGTACGTCCGCTGCACCAGCGTCTGGCGCATCACCGGCAGTTGGCTGCCCTCGCCCGACGCCCGGCCCTACCAGGGCACGGCGGGTGTCGTCCAGACGGCCCCGGAGGTCCGCGTCGAGTCCGTCTGCGACCAGG
Source organism: Kitasatospora sp. NPDC048298 (assembly GCF_043201465.1). NCBI lineage: Bacteria > Bacillati > Actinomycetota > Actinomycetes > Kitasatosporales > Streptomycetaceae > Kitasatospora > Kitasatospora sp. NPDC048298. Next base: position 252,560 of record NZ_JBICYZ010000005.1, on the reverse strand, counting down.
ACCGGGCCGCCGCCGTGCTGCGAGCCGTCCGCGCCGTCCACCCGTACGAGGAGGCGGTGATCAACTTCCTTCCCCTCTTCGAGCCCGTCCTCGACTGAGTCCGCGACCGATCCCGCGACCGATCCCGCGACCGAACTCGCGGCGGCGCCGAGCGCGGCCCCCGGCAGCCGGGCTCACGCGCCCCTATCGCCGCCCCAGCCACGCGGTCAGAGCGGCCCAGAGGCCCCGGCGCTGCGGCGGCTCCGGAGCCGCCTCGGCCACCGGCTCGGCCGGCGGCCGCACCGCCGGGCCCTGGGGCGCGATGCCCTGGGCCCGGGCTGCCGCGAGCCAGGCGGGAACGTCGGCGAGCAGCAGGTCGTACAGGTCCCGGTCGGAGACCTTCCGGGGATCACGCCCCAGGTGGACGAAGCCCGCGTTGTCGATGGGGCGCATCTCCGGAACCGCGAGCCCGGTGAGCTTGCGCAGGAAGTCGAACTGCCGGCTGCCCGGGTCGCCGAAGCCGATGAACTGCCAGAAGATCGGCAGCTTCGCCGCCTCGCACAGGCCCACCTCCGCCGCCCTCTTGTTGATCGGCCCGCCGTCCGTCTGGAACAGGACGAGGGCCGGCTCCGTGGAGCCGCTCGCGCGGTAGTGCCGGACCACCGCCTCCATCGCCAGGTGGTAACTGGTCTTGCCCATGTGGCCGAGGCTCGCGACGATCCGGTCGATCCAGCCGTCGTGGTCGGCCAGGGCTATCTCGGCCTGGGCGTCGACCTCGGTGGAGAAGAAGACGACCGGCACGCTCCCGTCGTCGTCCAGGTGGGCGGACAGGCCCAGGACCCGGTCGGCGAGTGCCTGGACGCTGCCGTCCTTGTAATAGGGCCTCATCGAGCCGGAGTAGTCGATCACCAGGTACACCGCGAGGCGCTGACCGCTCAGCCCGCGCCGTTCCACCGAGGCGCCGGCCGTCTTGTAGAGGCTCACCAACGCGGGCGCACTCTGCTCGACCTTGCTCAGACTGACGGCCATGGGCTCGCTCCCTCGCTCACTGCGGCAGCCGGACTGCCGGGGCGCGTGATCGTCAACGCGCTCCGGACACTCTGTGGGGCGAACCCGGACGGCGGCAAGCCCGCGCGCGAGCCGGGCCAGCGCCGACCGGGTCCGTGTCGGCCGGACCCGCACCGGCCGGCCCGCGTCGGCCGGGAGCGCCGCTCACCAACCGCCGGGGTACCGCGAGAGCCAGTCGGCGTGCCGCTCCTTCAGCCGGTCGCGCTCCTCCGCCGTGGTCAGGTAGACGTCCGCGCCGCCGTCGTACGGGTGGTAGAGCCGCCGCATGCCGGTGTCGGTGACGATCACCCCGCCCTCCCGCTCGTCGGCGACCCGGCGCAGCAGCCGGTCCAGCTCGCCGCGCCGCCACCGGTGCCGCTCCACGAACACGTGGCAGTAGGTGCGGAACTCCGGCGCCGGGTCGTCCGCCTGGAGCCACGTGCGCCAGTGCTTCGCGTCCCGGCGCATCCGGGGCACGCTCGTCCGGCCGCTCCACCGCGGTGTGAGGACGTACACCTCGGAACCGGCGAACAGCTCGTCCAGCACGGTGTTGTGGCGCTCCAGGACGATCGCGTACTCGCGCTCGTCGTCGGGGTACCGCTTGGACTCCGGCAGGCTGTGGAAGCGCACCCAGACGTCCCGCGTCCGGGTGCCGATCTCGTACCCGACGGGCTCCACGCCGGGCCACCGCCGCTCCCAGAGCGCCGTCAGTTCCTCGCGGTCCACCCGGTTCCTGCCCCGTTTCACCGGGCGAGTCTGCCACATCCGCCCCAGCGGCCCCGGCCTGGTGAAATCCCCTCGTCACGGCCGCCCGGCTCCCGTAGCGTGGTTCGGTCGATCTTGAGGACAGAACGGGGCACCACACCATGCAGCAGCACCACGGCTGGGCCGACGAGCGCTTCGGCGCCGTCGCGGACGTCTTCGCCGCCAACTTCGCCGAGTTCCCCGAACTGGGCGCCGCCGTCACCGTGTTCGCGGGTGGCCGGAAGGTGGTCGAGCTGTGGGGCGGCACGGCCGACGACCGCACCGGCCGGGCCTGGACGCAGGACACCGTCGTCCCGGTGTTCTCCTGCGCCAAGGGCCCGGTGAGCATCTGCGCGCACCTGCTCGCCCAGCAGGGCCGGCTCGACCTGGACGCGCCGGTCGCCCGCTACTGGCCGGAGTTCGCCCGCCACGGCAAGGAGGCCGTCACCACCCGGATGATCCTCGGCCACCGCGCCGGCCTCCCGGCGCTGGACGCGGTGCTCTCCTTCGAGGAGGTCGCCGCCTGGGATCCGGTGATCCGGGCGGTCGAGGCGCAGCAGCCGCTCTGGGAGCCGGGCACGACCCACGAGTACCACGGCCACGTGTTCGGCTTCGCGGTCGGCGAGGTGATCCGCCGGATCACCGGGCTGACGCCGGGCGCGTTCCTGCGCAAGGAGATCGCCGAGCCGCTCGGACTGCCCGTCTGGATCGGCCTGCCGGAGAGCGAACTCCCGCGTCTGGCCCGGCTGGTGGAGGCCGAGGGCCCTCGCCCGATGCCCGGGCCCGAGCACCTGCTCACCCGGATCGTCACCATGAACGGCGCGCTGGTCTTCCCCGGCCTGGACGTGCCGCACGGCTGGAACGACCCGGCCCTGCACGCGATCGAGCTGCCCGGCGCGGGCGCCGTCGCCTCCGCCACCGGACTGGCGGGCCTCTACGCGGCGGCGGCCACCGGCCTGGACGGCTCGCCCCGCTTGCTCGCGCACGACACCGTGACCGACGCGGTACGCGAAGTCTCCTCCGGCGCGGGCTTCCTGGGCTTCGACATGGGTGCCCGCTGGGGCTCCGGCCTGCTGCTCGACTCCCCCGCCTTCCGCCCGCTGCTCGGGGCGCGCAGCTTCGGCAACGACGGCGCCGGCGGCCAGTTCGCCTTCGGGGACGACGAGTTCGGCGTCGGCTTCGGCTACGTCGCCAACCGGATGATCGGTCACGGCGACGCCCGGGCGAACCGCCTGATCGAGGCGGTGCGCGGGTGCCTGGGCTGACCGGCTTCCTCCCGCTCGTCACCGGTCTGGCCACCACCGGCGGCCTCGGCGAGCTGCGCTACGGCGCCTCGCTGCCCGAACTCGCCGCCCGCTACGGCGATCCGTGGGACGGCGGTGGCATCCACCGCGGCGACCGCTGGCCGCACGCCTTCGGCTGGGGCGACGTCCAGACGGTGTTCTGCCGCTGCCGCCGGCTCCGCTCGCTGTCCCTGCCGGTCTGGCACGGCGAGCTCGACCTCCCGCTGCCGGACGGCGGTTCGGTGACGCTCGACACCCACGTCGGCGAGGCCGACCTGATGGCGGCGCTGACCGCCACCGGCCACGGCTGGCGGACGGTGACGTACGAGAACCTCCCGGGCCAGCGGAACCTGGAGTTCTCGCCGGCCGAGGAGGTCCGGGTGGAGCTGGTGCTCACCGACCGCGACGGCTACGACCAGCCGCCGCTTCCGGAGTGGGTGCTGTACAAGGCGGTGCTGTGGGGCTTCGAGCACGTCGACTGCCCCGAGCCGGACCGCTCGCTCCCCGACGACGGCTGGGGCGCCGCCGGACGGTAGGGCCGGTCCTCGAACTGGCGGCGGGCCGCTCCTCGGACTCGCGGCGGCGGGCCGTTCCGTCCCCTGTGCGGAACGGCCCGCCGTCCGAGTGCCCGCTACTTCAGCAGGAAGTCGTACACCGCCTGCCGTCCGGCCGGGTTCGCCGCCCGGGTCTGCACGGAGTGCGCCGCCCCCGGGACGATCACGATCCGCGGGTCGTGCGTCAGCTCCGCCTGCTGGTAGAGCCACTCGTTGGGCGTGGAGAGGTCCCGGTCGCCACCGAGCAGCAGCACCGGCACGTTCGGCAGCTTGCGGTGCGCCGGCGGGGTCGGCGGCACCGGCTCGCGCGGCCAGTCCAGGCAGACCAGTTGGCTGCCGAGCCCGGTCGCGGTCGCCGGGTCGTACGGCCAGGTCTGCTCGGCCGTCAGCCGCTGCCGGGTGCGCTCCAGCGCGGCCGCCCGTCCCTCGACCGGGGTGTCCGTGGTGCCCCACGGGAAGTGCGAGTCGGCGCAGACGGTGGCGGCGTGCAGGCCCTGGCTGAGCGCCTCGGCCGGGGCGGCGTCGCCCTGGTGGACGGCCTCGACGAAGGCCTGGAGCTTGGCCGGCTGCCCGGCGGCGGCCTCGTGCAGCGCCTCGGGGACCCCGCCGTAGTTCGGGTCGGTGAACTCGTAGCTGGTGAGGGCGTCCAGGATCCGCGCCCCGTCGCCGTACCGCCGCACGACGGTGGCGAGGTCGGCGGCCGGGTCGGTGGTGCAGCCGGTGGCCTGGCAGGCGGCCCCCAGGACCCGGGCGGTGGCGGGCAGCGCGGCCAGGTCGAGGGGGTCGTAGCCCTGCTGCGGCACCACCGAGTCGAGCACCAGCCGGGCCACGTGCGCGGGGTGGGCGAGCGCGTACCGCTCGGCGACGAGGGTGCCGTAGGAGACGCCGTCCAGGGTGAGGCGCCGGTCGCCGAGGGCTCGGCGCAGCAGGTCGATGTCGGCGACGGTGTCCGCGGTGCTGTAGAACCGGGCGCCGGGGCCGAGGGCGGCGGCGCAGTCGGCGATCGACTGCCTGCGCGGCACGGCGAGGTCGGAGGAGCCCATGTCCTCCTGGAGGCCCGGGCACTGGAGCGCGTGGGCGCCGGTGCCGCGCTGGTCGTACATCACCAGGCGGTAGTCCTTGAGGACGGGCTCCAGCTTGCCGGCGATCCGCTTCATCAGCGGGACGCCGGGCTGGCCGGGGCCGCCGGTGAGGAACAGCAGGTCGCCCTTGGGCGCCGTGGTGTTGCCGGCGACGGCCACCGCGAGGTCGAGGCTGCCGGGGGTGGTGCCGCTGTGGTCGAGCGGGACGGTGAGGGTCCCGCAGGTGAACTCGGGCGCGTTCGGGCAGGGTGCCTGTCCGGCGATGCCGCCGCCGGGGCGGGCCTGGTCCGCCGGGGCGGCGAAGCCGACCGCGGGGGTGGCCAGGGTGGTGCCGGCGACCACCGCGACGGCGCCCAGCAGGGCGGCGACGCGGGCGCGCGTGCTCGTCATGTTCGTCCTTCCGCTCACACCGCGTCCGGGCTGACGCGGTCACGGAAGTAGCCTGCGCCTCGGGCGACTTCGAACGCGAGCGGTTATCGGTGGATTCGCCCAGGAGCGAATCCCCGGAGCGGGAATGCACACCGATGGAGGACGGAACGGGGCCTCCTCAGCCCAACGCCCGCGGCAGCACCACCCGCACCCACTCCTCCGGTTGCGCCAGGTGCGGGGCGTGCCCCGCGCCCTCGTACAGATGGCGTTCCGCCTTGGGCAGGGTGAGGTCGATCAGGTCCAGGACCTCGCCGAACATCGGTGGGCTGTCGTCGCTCTGGGTCAGCAGCGCCGGTTCGCCGAACCGGGAGAGCCCGGTGAGGTCGAGGTCCAACGCGTCCGGGTCGCGCAGCTCGTCGAGGTAGGTGGGCGCGTTGCGGACGTACGTGTGCCGCACCGGCGCGGGCAGCTGCTCCCAGGCGCCGGGGCCGAGGGCGAGACTGTCCACGTACAGTTCGGCGGCGGCGGCCGACTCGGCCTGCTCCAGCAGCTCCCGGACGGCGGCGATCCGGCCGGAGAAGTCGGTGCCGATCGGTCGCAGGTCCGGGTCGGCGAGCAGGATGCCGGTGCCCGGCGGCTCGTGCACGGCGATCCCGCGCAGCAGGTCGGGCCGGGCCGCGGCGAGCCGCAGGGTGACCAGCGCGCCGTAGGAGTCGCCGTAGACGAAGGCCGGCGCGAGGCCCAACCCCTGGATCAGCCCGGCCAGGTCGGCCGCGTCCTCGTGCACCGACCCCTGGGTGAGCAGGTCCTCGCTGCGGCTGTGCCCCCGGCGGTCGTAGGCGACCGCGGTGGTGGACTCGGCCAGGCCCGGCAGCACCCGTGCCCAGGAGTCCGCGTCGCTCCAGGAACCGTGCACCAGGACGACGCCGGGGCCCGCGCCGTGGGCCTCGTAGTACAGCGCCACCCCGTTCACCCTGATCTCGGCCATCACGAGCCTCCCGGTCTCGGCGGTGCTCCCCCACCAGCCTGACACAACCGTCCGGAAGGCTCCGGTCCTGCGCCCGCCGCGGTCACCCGGCGTCACCGGCCACCTGGTGCGGCTCCGCACCGCTCCGTACAGCTCCGTACGGCCCCGTGCGGCTGCGGTGCGGCTCCGTACGGCTCCGGTGCGGTGACCACCCGTCGCGTGGCCCCGTCAGCTCATCGCCCGCACCGGCGGCTCGTCCCGCGTCCCGTCCTCCGCGACCACCGTGAACCGCTCCGGGCCGGACACCGACAGGTCCACCGGGTAGAGCGACGCGGTGTCGTTGACGTCCAGCACAGCGCTCTGCCGCCCGGTCGCCGCCTCCACCCTGGTCATCCGGCCCCGGGTCATCGCCCACACCGAGCCGCCGTCCACCACCAGACCTGTCACCTGGTCGTCCAGCCCGGCCGTCCACCGCTTGCCGCCGTCCGTGAGCGAGTACGCCAGCAGCCGTCCGGTGGCGGTCCGGCTCGGGTGCGGGCCGCCGCTGATGCCGATGTCGCCGGGCTTCTCCCCCGGCACGACGAACAGGTCCCCCACGACCACCCCGCCGAACAGCGGGCGGGCGCTGAACTCGTCGAAGGCGTGCAGCCCGCCCAGCATCACGTCCAGGTCGTACTCGTCCCCGGCGACCGGTATCGCCGCCCGCTGCCGGCCGGTCCGGTCGTAGCTGAGCACCGCGTGGGTGCCGCGCTCGGCCTGGGCGTCCACCCAGACCGCGAGCGGGTCGACCGACACCACGGCGAGGTTCTTCAGCCCGCCCGCCACGGGCAGCGCGATCCGCTGCTGCTCCCGGCCGTCCGCCGGGGCCAGCGAGCGCAGCACGGGCGCGGCGTCGCCGCACTGCGCGACGGTGACGGCGTCCGCGGGCCCGCCCGCGACCTGCAGCGGGGTGCAGCCGGGGTCGGCGGCACCGCGCCAGAGGTCCCGGCCGTCCGCCAGCCGCACGGCGCGCCAGCCGGCCTTCTCCTGGAGGAGGGCCTGCTGCCCGGCCACCGCGACCACGTCCGGCGCCGCGTCGTCCCCGTCACGGGCGGGCGCGTCCACGGCGGCGGTCCAGCCCTGCCGCCCGTCGGCGAGGTCGAGGGCGGTGACGGCGGAGCACGGCTTGTCGTGCGGCGCGTGGCCGATCAGGCCGAGGGCGCCGCCGCGGCCCGTCCCGTCGGGCCCGGTGCCCCGGCTCATCGCGCACACCGTGTCCTCCCCGGGCGGGGCCCATTGCCAGGCGACCGCCCCGGTGGCGCGGCGGTACGCCACCACCAGGTCCGGCCGGACCCGCACCACCAGGTCCCCGCTGGTCCAGCTGCCCACCGCGCGGATCGTGGACGGCCGGTCGAGCGGCGCCTTCCAGGAGTCGTTGAGGCCGTCCCCGGCGAAGCCGACGAAGATCCCGATCCCCAGCAACGCCCCGACGGCGGCCGAGGGGAACCCGGCCCTGGGGTGGATCAGCGCCCAGACGAAGCCCGCGCCGCAGGGCATCAGCCCGAGGATGCTGATGATCCCCATGAACGCGAGGCTGTCGCCGCCGAACCCGTTCGCCGGGCCGAACAGCACCGCCAGGCCCATGCTCGCGAACATCGCCCCCAGTACCCCGCCGGAGACCACCATCCAGGTCTCCTTGTCCCAGGCGAACCTGGCTCTCCACCTCGCCCGGACGACACTGTCCTCGGGCCGAACGGCCATGCCGGTCTCTCCCCTGCGACGCGCCGCCCACCGCGTCGGGGCGACGATCATCGGATCGTCGCAGAGCGCGCCATGATCCTGAACAAAGAGCAGGGAAAACCCAGGTTATGACCGGCACATACCAGGCCCGATCGCCGGGATCGCGACGAATCCCCGGGGCCACACCCCACGGAGCGCGGCCCGGGGCACGCCGCGGGAAACCAGGCTTGAGGGACCAATATTGGCCCCTCAGCCCTGGCTCGACTCCCCGCCCGGCACCCAGTTCCCGTGCAGGCCCAGCGGCACCCGCACCGGCAGGTGAACGCGGGCGACGGGCTCTCCGGTGAAGTCCTGGGCGGCGAGGACCACCAGGTCCGTCGCGCCCCGGTCCGGGTCGTGGACGTACGCCATCAGGTACCCGTCGTCCTCCGCCGTGGGCGACTCGGCAGGGACGAACACCGCCTCGCCCACCGCCCCGTCGCGCCCGAACTCGTGGGCCTCGACACTCCCCCGGACCAGGTCGTGCTTGAGCAGGGCGTTGCTGAAGCCCTCGTCCGGGCGGTCGTCCCCTGGCCCGGCCGGCGGCGCGTACAGCTCGACGGCGGCCGTGTAGCCGTAGCGGTGGGGGCGACCTGTGTGGCGCGGGTTGAGGCGTGGAAACTCCTGGACCCGGTCGTCCAGGCGCTCCTCGCGCACCGTTCCCGCCGCCAGGTCGATCGTCCAGCGGTCGAGCGTGGGCCGGCTCGCACCGATGTCGCGCAGGTCCATGCCCGGCGGGTGCCGCACGACGTCCACCACCAGCACGTCCGCCGTCCGCTCGTACGCGTTGAGGGTGTGCCCGACCAGGTGCGGCGCCAGCTCGAACCACCGCACCGCACCGCCCTCGCGCGGCATCACCCCGACCCGGGCGGCGCGCCGCCCGTCCCAGGTGAAGGGCACGCCGGTGGCCAGGTGCGCCGCGCTGAACACCACCGGCGTGTCGTACAGCAGCACGAACCGCTCGGTGAGCCCGAAGTCGTGCATGTACGGGTTCCCCGGCACCTCGACCAGTGTGCTGCGCCGGACCGCACCGCCGGCGTCCATCACGATGTGCTGCACGTGCTCGGAACCGTAGCGGAAGGCCAGCGAGTGCAGCTCCCCGGTGTGCGGGTCGGGGATCGAGTGGGCGTTGGCGCTGTACCCCTCCGGCGTGGCTCCCAGCCCGCACGGCCCCACCGTGTCCAACTCGTAGGTGAGTTCGTACGGGCGGATGCCGCCCTCGATCAGCGCGTAGGTGCGCCCGGCGAGGCCCGCGACCTGCACGTTGGGGGAGATGTCCAGCCGCTCGTCGACGGGCGTGCCACGGCGGGGCTCGCCGAGCCGGTCGGCGACCGCGCCGGAGCGGACCCAGCGGTTGCGGTACCACTCGGCGCGCCCGTCCCGGATCCGGACGCCGTGCACCATGCCGGCACCGAGGGTCCACAGGTGCGCGGCCGGGTCCTCGAGGCCCAGCGGGTTGGGGCCGTTGCGCAGGTAGCGGCCGTCGAGGTGGGCCGGTAACCGGCCGGTGACGGGCAGGTCGTAGGCGGTGACCTCCTCGGCCACCGGGGCGAAGTTTCCGGACAGGTAGCGGTTGCGGCTCGTGCCGTCGGTACTCACGGGATCGACCTCTCGTCGGGTGACTGGGCGCCGGCGCCGAACGCCCGCCCCAGTGCGGCCATCAGTGCCTCGTAGCGCGCCCCGGCCTCGTCCGGTGCGAAGTGGCCGGCGAGCTCCAGGCTCACCGCGCCGTGGGTGGCTGCCCAGAAGAGCTTGGAGACCTCGTGGGCGTCGCCGGGTCGGAAGGCGCCGGCGGCCATGCAGGCGTCCACGGCGGCCACCGAGGCGCCGAACGCTCCGTCCGCCACGGCCAACGCCTCGTCGCTGGGCCGGAATCCGGGCGCCGGCTGCTCGAACATCACGCGGTAGTAGGCGGGTTCGGCGATCGCCAGCTCCCGGTAGGCGCGACCGAGCTCGGTGAGGTAAGCCAACGGGTCGCTCCCGCGCGGGACTTGCTCCTGCGCCCGGCGCAGCCGCGCGAAGCCCTCACGGTACAGCGCGTCGAGCAGCCCCTCCTTCCCGCCGAACATCGTGTACAGCACCTTGGTCGAGGAGCCGATCTCGGCGGCGATCCGGCGCACGGTCAGCGCGGCGGGACCTTCGGCGACAAGGAGGGAGATGGCGCGGTCGAGGATCACGGCGCGCACGGCGTCCTGGCCGGCCCGATGCGCGTCCTGGTAAGGCGTGCTCATGGGTAACAACGTAACCGATGGGAAACAGTGTTACCAGCCTTCCGGGGAGTCGACTCCCGGCGGCCCGTCGAGCAGTCGACCGTCCGGCTCCGCACGGGCCCGCCGTCCGAGCGCGTCCCGGCCCGGGCGAGCGGGGCGGGCAGACCGAGCGGACCGACCCGCGCGCCAGCCGTCCGCCACGGCACGCCAACCCTTCGCCATGGAGCGACAGTTGACCAGGACCGCCGAAGCACCCGATCTCCGCGTCGGGCTGAGCCGACCGGGTAGACCTCGGCCCCGGACAGTGCGCGTACGCCCGGTCGGCTCGTTCTGCTGTACATGCCCCCCTCAATCCCGACGCCATCGCCCTGGCCCGCGATCGACACCATCCGGAGGTTCCCGTGGCAGTGATCGGCCGTGCGACGGCCACCGTGGTCGCGCTGGGCATCCTGCTCGTCCCGGCGGCCGTCACGGCGGGCACCGACCTGCCACCCGAGCCCGGTGCGGGCTGGTGGGAGGTGTCGGCCACCGCCGCCAACGTCCGGGTCGACCACTTCGGCGAGGAGACCGTCGTCGGACTCGCCCGTTCGGGTGACCGGGTCGAGGTGGTGGACACCTGGACCTCGCCGCTCGGCGCCCGCTGGGCGAAGGTCATGGTGGTGCGCAGCCGAATCTCCGGCTGGGTCCTGTGGTCCTTACTGGCGCACAGTGACCCGTCCTCGGAACCGTAGAATCCGCCTGTACACATCAGGAGGGATTTCGCGTGTTCCGAGCGCAGCGTCCGCGCACCGCAGAGCTGACCCCGCGGCAGGGAGAGGGGCCGGTCAACGGCGTCGCCCTGCTGCTGCCGGGCGGATTCATCCGCAGTCGGCGCGCACCGCTGAAGGTCGCCGAGCTCGGCCTGCGCGACCTCGCCGCGGAGCTCACCGACCGCGGCCGGGCGCACGGGCTCGCGGTGCACCTGCTGCGCTACCGCCACGGCGGCTGGAACGGCGCCGACGCCGACACCGCCGTCGACACCCGCTGGGCGCTCGACGAACTCGCCCGGCTGTACCCGGGCGCACCCGTCGTGCTGATCGGCAACTCGCTGGGCGGGCGGGCCGCGTTCTGGTGCGCCGGACACCCGTCGGTGGTCGGCGTCGCCGGGATCGCGCCCTGGCTGCCCAGCGGCGACCCGGTCGACCAGCTGGCCGGCCGGCGGGTGCTGATCGTCCACGGCACCGGGGACCACAGCTCCGCCGGCGCCACCCAGTCCCTGGAGTACGCGCTGCGCGCCCGGCCGGTCGTGCCGGACCTCGCGCGGTACGAAGCCCCGGGCGCCAACCACCTCCTGATCCGCGAGTCCCGCGACATCAGCGCTCTGACCACCGCCTTCACCCTCGCCACCCTGGGCGCCGAGCCCGCCCCCCTGATGGCGGGGGCGGTCTGCACCCGGCTCCCCGCGCGCGTGTAGCCCCTCTCCCTCCCACTTCCCGGGCCTCCCCTGCCGATCGACAGGGGAGGCCCGGCCGTCTTCCGGCAGGATTCCGCCGATCGGCACATGCGCGAACCGGGCCCCGACGATCAGTCTTGGAGGCACCACGACGGCGGCCATCCGGGCCACCGCGAAAGGGGGCCCACCGTGTTCCGCGAGCGCACTCTCCACCTCCGCACCACCGAAGCGCACCCGAACAATCGCCAACCACGCCTTCTCCGGCACAAGTCAGCCCGCCCCCCGACGGCACCGAAGAGCACACGACCGCCTCCCCCGCGCCCTGCCGGACGGCGAACTCCCGCCGCCCCGGCAGCCGCAGGATCCGCCCCACCCTGCCAGCCGAGAGGAAGCCGCATGATCACCGTCCCCGACGGGTTCGCCCGCACCACCGTCGACCGCGCAGGCGCCGCCGGTTCGGCCTGGATCGCCGAACTCCCCGGCCTCGCCGCCGAGCTGCTGGAGCGCTGGGGCTGCGTGCCGGACGGCGAGCCCACCCACGGCGGTGTCGGCCTGATCCTCCCGGTCCGGCAGGGCACGGGACGCGCGGCCGTACTGAAGGTCTCCTTCCCTCACCCGGGCAACGTGCACGAGCCGGACGCCTTCGCGGTGTGGGCGGGCCAGGGCGCCGTCCGGCTGCACGAACGCGACGACGAGCACTTCGCGATGCTGCTCGAACGGGCCGGCCCGGCCACGCTCGCGGAGGTCCGGGACGGCGACGAAGTACCGACGGTCGCCGGGCGGCTCAGCTTGCGGCTCGCCGTACCGGCGCCACCAGGCCTGCCCCGGCTGAGCGAGCGGGCTACGGACTGGGAGGCCCGGCTACGCGACGACGCGGCCTCCCTGCCCCATGCCCTGTCGGCCCGCACGGTGGGCGCCGCCCTCGCGACCATCCACGAACTCGCCCGCTCCCAGCCGGATGTGCTCGTCCACGGCGACCTCCACCCCCGCAACATCCTGCGGGCGGAGCGCGAGCCCTGGCTGGCCGTGGATCCCAAGGGCTACGCAGGGGACAGGGCCTACGACGGCGGCACCCTGCTCAAGGTCCACACCCTGACGCTGCTCAGCTCGACGGACCTGCACCACACGGCCCTCCGCGCACTCGACGTCTTCGCCGAAGCCGCCGAGCTCGACCGCGAACGCACCCGCCGCTGGGCCCAACTCCACGCCGTCCAGGCCGCCTTCCAGGGCCGGCGCAGCGGCTTCCGGCGTGCCCGCGGCGGCCCCGAACTCGACCGGCTCATCCGCTACGCGGACGGGCTCGCCGAAGCCCTCACCCCGACCTGAGAGCCCGCCCCAACCTGACCAGCCCGCGACGGCCCTCCGTCCCGACAGTGAAAGGAGCCGACCCCGACAGCACCGAGACCTCGTTCGCCGCCGTGCCTCCGGCTGCGCACGCGCCGGCGCCCGGAATCGCGTTGGCGGTCGGCGGCCCGTGGTGCCTATGGTCGGGGGATGACCACTCGAACCTTCCGCATCATGGTGCGCGGCGTCTTCGACGGCCTCACCGACGAACAGCGCGCCGAACTGCTCGCCGCCGCCCCCGAGCACGACGTGCTGCGGGCCGCCTTCACCCGCGAAGGCCACCTGAGCTACGACCTCTCCGCGCGGGCCGCCTTCACCTTCCGCTTCCTCGACGAGGGCGAGGCCGAGGAGGACATCCTGGAGGCCACCGAGCGGGCCGAGCAGTCGGCGCAGCGCTGGCTCGACGAACGCGGCTACGGCTACAAGAACCTCCGCTCCCAGGCCGAGGACCTCTCCCAGGCGCCGCTCGGCAAGCGTCAGCGCCGCGCAGCCGGCACCGCGCACTGACCCGACCGACCCCCTCCCCCTTCGCCACCTCCTTGACGGCTCCCTTTCGGGATATACTTGAGCAGTCAAGGAGGTGGCAATGACAGACCACTCGGACCGGACCGAGCAGACCGACCCCGCCCGCACCACGCCGGCCCCCAACCCCGACCCGCTGGACACCGCCCTGCGGCTCGTCCGCGCACAGACCGCCGTGGTCAAGCGCTTCGACGCGAGCCTCAGCAGCCTGCACGGCGTCAGCCTGGCCGACTTCACCATGCTGCTCCACCTCTCCCAGGCCCCCGGCGGCCGGATGCGCCGGGTCGACCTCGCCGAGGCCCTCGGGCTCACCGCCTCCGGCGTGACCCGTGGCCTCGCACCGCTGGAGCGGATCGGCCTGGTCAGTCGCGAGGCCGCTGCCCGGGACGCCCGGGTCGCCTACGCCGCGCTCACCCCGACCGGCCGTGAGCGGCTCGCCGAGATGCTGCGCACCGCCCGCCATGTGGCCGCCGAGCACTTCGCGGCCGAGCAGTGGAGCGCCGAGGACCTCGGCCTGCTGTCCGCCCTGCTCACCCGCGTCGGCGGCACCGCCCCCGGCCAGCGCCTCGGCTGACCGGCCGATCCGCCCGCCCCACCGCAGCCCCCACCGCGGGCCCCCACCCCGGGCCCGCACCGGCAACCCCCGCCCCACCCACCGCGCACCCCCACGTCCTAGGCTGGTCCCGCACCGGCGGCACCACCAGCACTACCCACACCGGCGGCACCACCCGCACCACCCCACCCCGCGAAGGGCGGCACCATGACCGACACCCCCGGCACCGGGCCCGGCCTGGAGCCCGGCCTCGCCGAGGCCCAACGCGCCCACTGGCAGCGGACCTACACCGCCAACCCGGGGATGTACGGCGAGCGGCCCTCCGCCCCGGCCGAGTACGCGGCCGAGGTGTTCACCGCCGCCGGGGCGCGGGACGTGCTGGAACTCGGTGCCGGCCACGGACGCGACGCACTGCACTTCGCCCGGGCCGGCTTCCGCGTGGTGGCCGCCGACTTCAGCCCGACCGGCCTGGAGCAGCTGCGTTCCACCGCGGCGGAGCAGGGCCTGGCCGACCGGCTCTCGGTCCTCACCCACGACGTCCGCGACCCGCTGCCCCTCCCCGATGCCTCCGCCGACGGGGTCTTCGCCCACATGCTGCTCTGCATGGCCCTCTCCACCGAGGAGATCGAGGCGCTCGTCGCCGAGGTCCGTCGGGTCCTGCGCCCGGGCGGCACCTTCGTCTACACCGTCCGCCACACCGGCGACGCCCACTACGGCGCCGGCACCGGCCACGGGGACGACATCTGGGAGCACGGCGGCTTCGCCGTCCACTTCTTCCCCCGCGAGCTGGTCGACTCGCTCGCCGCCGAGGGCTGGAGCCTGACCGAGGTCCACCCCTTCGAGGAGGGCGACCTGCCCCGCCGCCTCTGGCGCGTCACCCAGCAGACCTCTCGGGAGACCTCTCGATGAGCGCACCCGACACCGCCGCCCCCGACCTCACCGTCGACGGCACCGGCCTGCTCTGCGTCCAGCTCCTGCTCCGGCTGCGCGCCCGGATCGCGCACCTCCCCGCCGGCGCGGTGGTCCACATCCACACCACCGACCCCGCCGCCCCGCTCGACCTCCCCGCCTGGTGCCACCTGACCGGCCACGAGTACCTCGGCCGGGTCCCGTACGAGGCCACCGACCGCGAGGTGTACGCGCTGCGCCTCACCTCCGCCCCGGTCCAGACCCGCCCCGACCGCCCCTGGCACCCGGCCCCCACAGCCGACTGACCGGTCTGCCAGTCCCCGTCGGCTGGCCTCACCGCCCGACCCCGTCGCCCGGAAAACCCCGCGCGCCCGACGCCGCCACCGGGACAGACTGCGCCCATGCCCGCAGCCGGCCCCACACCCGTACCCCCGCCCCCACTCACCACCGCCAACCACCTCCTCGGCCACCCGCCCGAAGCCCGTCTCCTGCTGCTCAACTGCGACGACCTCGGCCTGGACGAGTCCGTCAACCTCGCCGTGATCGACGCTGTCCGGAACGGCATCGCCGCCTCGTGCAGCCTGATGACGCCCTGCGCCGCCGCGCCGCACGCGCTCGGGCTGCTGCGCCGGCACCCGGAGGTCCCCTTCGGCGTCCACCTCACGCTGGTCTGCGAGTCCCCGGACCGCCGCTGGGGCCCGCTCGCCGCCCGCGACCGAGTGCCCTCCCTCCTCGACGCCTCCGGCGAGTTCTTCGCCCCCACCCCCGCCGGACGCGCCGCCCTGCTCACCCGGGCCCGGATCGACGACGTGGAGCGCGAGTTCCGCGCCCAGATCGACGCGGTGGCGGCGGCCGGCCTCGCCCCGACCCACCTCGACTTCCACTGCCTGGCCGACGGTGGCCGCGAGGACGTCCTCGACCTCACCCTCTCCCTCGGCGCCGAGTACGGCCTGGCGGTCCGGGTCTGGCTGCCGCCCGCGCTGGCCCGGATGCGCGAGCGCGGGCTGCCGGTGGTGGACCACGGTTTCCTCGACAGCTTCACCGTCCCCCTGGACGACAAGCCCGCCCACTACGCCCGCCTGCTCGCCGCCCTCCCGCCGGGCCTCACCGAGTGGGCCCTGCACCCCGCCCTACGCCCCGCGCTGCACCCCGCCCTACGCCCCGCGCTGCACCCCGCCCCGGACGACGGTCGGCGCGTGCGGCACACCGACCACGCGTTCCTCGTCTCCCCCGAAGCGCGCCGGCTACTCACCGAGCACGGCATCACCGTCCTCGGCTACCGCACGCTCCAGGAGGCCTGGCAGCGAGCCCGGGAACGGCTCACGGTCGAGCCCCCCGGGCCGCCCGGTGTGCCACGATGAGGAGTCACGAACACCCCAGTGCCACAGGGAGGTTGACCGCCGTGGACCCGATCATCAGCTGCCGCTGGCAGGACCGGAACGGCGAGTGGGCCCTGACCGTCGGCCACAACGGCGACGGCTGGGAACTGCTCGCCTCGGCCCCCTACTGGTCGGAGTCGATCCCCTTCGCGAACCCGGACGAGGTCCGCCGACTCGCCCAGGCCCTGCTGGACCTGCCCGCCGAGCCCGAGCCGTACGAGTTCGAGTGGCAGCTCTCCCGCCCCGGTTCGACCGCCGCCCGGGGCGAGCAGCAGCCGCACTTCGCGACCTTCGCCGTCGGCCTCGACCCCACCGACGACCACCGCCCGTACCTCGCCTACCAGTCCTACTACGACCTGGGCCGGGCCACCGGACTCGGTCTGGAGGTGATCTGCGAGGACCCGCCGATCGACCACCTCCGCGCCCAGGCCCACGCCTTCCTGACCACCTACCCCGGCCCCACCCGCCGGTAGGCCGCACCGCCGCTGCCGTCCGCCGCGGCCCCACGGCCGCGCACACCCCCGCGCACCGGCTCACCCCACGGCGCGCACCGCCCAGTCCACCTCAGCCGCCCAACTCTCCGGCGCAGCCCAACCGTTGACGACCGCCAGCAGCTCCAGGTACCGCTCCCGCCGAGGATCGGCCATCGCCCTCAGCCGCTCCGCCAACCGGTCGCGCACCGCCCCGGCACCCCCCGGCACCGCCCCCGCGCACCACTGTCCGTACCGCTCCACCAGCGCCGCGACGACCGCCGCCGCCTCCGCCGACCCCGGCTCCACCCCGGCCGCGACCGCCGATCCGGCCGACTCCCGCACCGCCACCGCCAGCCCTGGCTTCGGCAGCCCCGCACCGCCCGCCGCCTCCGCAGAAGTCGCCTCCGCAGCCTCCGCCTCGGCGAGCCCCCGCAGCAGCGCCCGGAACCCCGCGTCCCCCGCCATCCGGGCCAACTCCACCCAGGCCTCGACCTGTTCGGGCGACGGGTCCTCCGGCAGCTCCGGCGTCAACGAGCGCGCCACAGCGGCGAACCGCCCACCGCGGCCCACCCCTCCGCGATCGCCCCGTCCGCCATCGCCCCGTCCGTCGCCGCCCCCTCCGCCGTCGATCCCGTCGAACACCGCCGCCAGGAACTCCCCGACCAGGCGCCCCCGTTCGTCCTCCGTGAGCCGGGCCAACCGGTGCACGCGCGTCAACTCCTCAGGTGTCGACCCGAGCCTGGCCACCACCCCGAGCACCGCCCGCCGCAGCCGCAGCACCCGGATCTGGAGGTCGATCGCCTCCGCCTGCACGGCGGCGGCGTCGGCCGGCGTCAGTTCGCGCTCCACCACCCGCCGGATCGCGGGCAGTCCGAGCCCGAGTTCCCGCAGGGTGCGGACCAGCTCCAGGCGCGCGACGGCGTCGGCGCCGTACCGCCGGTGGCCGGCCGGGTTGCGGCCGGTCGGCGACACGATCCCCCGGTCCGAGTAGAAGCGGACGGTCTTGACCGTCAGCCCCGTCCGCCGGGCCAACTCACCGATGGTGTACACCGTGTCGCCGTTCATGGCCACCACCCTGCTACCTCCCCCTACGGGAGGTGCAAGCCCCGGCCGGAGGCGCCCCCTTCCGGAGGCGACCCCGGCCGGGACGGCGACACCCGAACGGCCTCAGGCAGTACGCCGCAGCAGCGCCAGGTACATCGCGTCCGTCCCGTGGAGGTGCGGCCACAGCTGCACGTCCGGCCCCTCGCCGAGCGCCGGGACGCCGGGCAGCAGCGGCCGCGCGTCGATCCACTCGACCCGGCCGCCCTCGCCCCGCAGCACGTCGTCCACGACCGCGCGGGTCTCCGCCAGGTGCGGCGAGCAGGTCGCGTAGCCGACCACGCCGCCGACCCGGGTGGCCTCGATCGCCGAGCGCAGCAGGTCCCGCTGGAGCGGGCCGAAGGCGGCGACGTCGGCCGGCCGGCGCCGCCAGCGCGCCTCCGGGCGGCGGCGCAGCGCACCGAGGCCGGAGCACGGCACGTCGACCAGCACCCGGTCGAAGCCGCCGGACCGCCAGGCCGGGCGCGTCCCGTCCGCCGCGATCACGGTGTACGGGCCGGGGTTGCCGTCCAGGGCCCGCGCCACCAGCCGGGCGCGGTGCGGCTGCTTCTCGCTCGCCACCAGCCCCGCACCCCGCTCGGCGGCCAGCGCGCCGAGCAGCGCGGCCTTGCCGCCGGGGCCCGCGCAGCCGTCCAGCCAGAGCCGGTCCGGCCCCTCCAGCGGCGCGGTGGCCAGCGCCAGCGCGACCAGCTGGCTGCCCTCGTCCTGCACGCCCGCCCGGTTCTCCTGCACCGCCGTGACCGAGCCCGGGTCGCCGCCCTCGGCGAGCCGCAGCGCGAACGGGGACCAGCGGCCCGGCTGGGCCTCCGGCAGCACGTCGGCCAGCTCTCCGACGGTGGCCCGGCCGGGGCGGGCCACCAGGGTGACCTCGGGCCGCTCGTTGTCGGCCCGCAGCAGGTCCTCCATCGCGGTGCGCCCGGAGGCGTCCGGCTGCCAGCGGCCGAGCGAGTCCCAGAGCGCGGAGACCACCCAGCGCGGGTGCGAGTGCACGACCGCCAGGTGGTCCTCGGCGTCCTTGTCGTACGGCGGGGCGACCTGCTCGATCCAGGTGTCCAGGTCGTGGGCGCTGATCCGGCGCAGCACGGCGTTGACGAACTTGGCCTTGCCGTCGCCGAGCACCACCCGGGCCAGCTCGACGGTCGCCGAGACGGCCGCGTGGCTGGGGATGCGGGTGGTGAGCAGCTGGTGCGCGCCGAGCGAGAGCACGTCCAGCACCGGCGGGTCGACCTTGCCGAGCGGCCGGTCGATGCAGGCGGCGATGATCGCGTCGTAGGTGCCCTGCAGGCGCAGGGTGCCGTAGACCAGTTCGGTGGCGAGGGCGGCGTCGCGCCGGTCCATGCCCTTCTGCTCGGCCTCGCGGAGCAGCGAGGGCAGGATCAGGTTGGCGTACGCGTCACGCTCGTCGACGGCGCGCAGCGCGCGGAACGCGACGATCCGGGCCGGGTCCTTCTTCGGACGGCGGTGCGGGCGGGGGGCGCGCTTGGCGCTGGGGGTGGTCACAGGTGCCTCAAGGTGCTGCGGTACTCAAATGAATCAGGTACACGAACGGATCAGGTACACGAACGGATCAGGTACACGAACGATCAAACGAACAGTACGGATCAAACGAACAGTAACGCCAAACCGGAGCGTCAGCCCCCGAAGCGCTCCCCCGCCTCCAGCCGCGCGCCCCGGGCCCAGTCGGCGGCCCGCATCTCCTTCTTCCCCTGCGGCCGCACCTCCCCGAGCTCGACGTCGTGGCTGCCGGTGCCGACCCGGACGCTGTTCTTTCCCACCATCGCGACCTCGCCCGGCGCCAGCTCGGTGGAGTCCGGCAGCAGCCTGACCGGGCCGGTGACCTTCAGCCGCTCGCCCCGGAACTCCGTCCAGGCGCCCGGCGCCGGCGCGCAGCCGCGCACCACCCGGTCGACCCGCAGCGCGGGGTGGTTCCAGTCGATCCGCGCGTCCTCGACGGTGATCTTCGGCGCGAGCGTGACGCCCTCGGCCGGCTGCGGCACGGCGTGCAGGGAGCCGTCCTCGATGCCGTCCATGGTGGCCGCGAGCAGCCGCGCGCCGGAGAGCGAGAGCCGGGTGAGCAGCTCGCCGCTGGTGTCGGCGGGGCGGATCTCCTCGGTGATCACGCCGTAGACCGGGCCGGAGTCCAGGCCCTGCTCGATCAGGAAGGTGGACGCGCCGGTGACCTCGTCGCCGGCCAGCACGGCGTGCTGGACCGGGGCCGCGCCGCGCCAGGCGGGCAGCAGCGAGAAGTGCAGGTTGACCCAGCCGTGCTTGGGGATCTCCAGGGTGCCGGGGCGCAGCAGCGCGCCGTAGGCGACCACCGGGCAGCAGTCGGGGGCGAGCTCGGTGAGCCGGGCGACGAAGTCGGGGTCGCTGGGCTTCGCCGGCTTGAGGACCTCGATCCCGGCCTCCTCGGCGCGCTGGGCGACGGGGCTGGCGACCAGCTTGCGCCCGCGCCCGGCCGGTGCGTCGGGGCGGGTGACCACCGCGACGACCTCGTGCCGGTCCGAGGCGAGCAGGGCGTCCAGGGCGGGAACGGCGACC
The DNA here is from genome assembly GCF_043201465.1 of Kitasatospora sp. NPDC048298. NCBI lineage: Bacteria > Bacillati > Actinomycetota > Actinomycetes > Kitasatosporales > Streptomycetaceae > Kitasatospora > Kitasatospora sp. NPDC048298. Next base: position 232,313 of record NZ_JBICYZ010000005.1, on the reverse strand, counting down.
TCGGGGGTGCCGGCGAAAACGAGACGCATCAAGTGCCTTTCTGCAAACGGAAGTCGAAACGGAGGAGCGGACGAACAGAGATGCCGAACGGCCTCAGCGGGCGGAGCCGAAGGTGCTGTGCGGCGAGACCTTGACCACCGGGGCCGGCCCGCCGCCCCAGTCCGCCTCCCGGATCGCCTTCAGCGCGGCCTTGCGCTGTTCGCGGTCGAGCCGGTCGATGAAGACGATGCCGTCCAGGTGGTCGGTCTCGTGCTGTATGCACCGGGCGAGCAGCTGGGTGCCCTCCACCGTCACCGGATCGCCGTACATGTTGAAGCCCTTGGCCACCACGCCGTGGGCGCGCTTGGTGTCGTAGCGCAGCCCGGGCAGCGACAGGCAGCCCTCGGGGCCGTCCTGCTCCTCCTCGCTCAGCGACAGGTCCGGGTTGATCAGGTGCCCGGTGACACCGTCCACGTGGTACGTGAACACCCGCAGGGAGACGCCGAGTTGGGGAGCGGCGAGACCGGCGCCGGGGGCGTCCAGCATGGTGTCGGTGAGGTCGCGGACCAGCTTGCGCAGTTCCTTGTCGAAGGTGGTCACCGGCTGGGCGGTGGACCGCAGGACGGGGTCTCCGAAGAGACGGATCGGCTGGATCGCCACGGGGTACGGGCTCCTGTCCGTAGGGGCGCGGGCTGCGGTCGGCCGCTGGTTCACCCGCCAGTCTATGCAACCCTCGCGGCCGCCCGCCGGGGGCTTCCCCGGGCCCGGATCGGCGGCCGGCACGGCCGACTGTGCCGAGCCGCGTTACCCCGGCCCCCGCTTCGGCGTTGGTCAAGAGAGATTGACCGTGGCCGGGCACACGGGACACCGCGTCCCGGCCGAGCGAACCGTACGGAAGGTGGCACGTAGGCCATGGCCGAGCAGATCAACCACGACGCCCGGGCGCGGGCGAGCCTGCACCTGCTGGTGCGGGACATCGAGCGGGTGAGGCGGCAGGTCGACGCGCTGCGGACGCTCACCGCCCAGTTGGGCAACGTCTACCGTCCGCGCCGACCGAGCACCTCGGCCGGCTTCGTGGTGTACGGGCGGGCCCCGGCGCCGACCGTGCGCCTGGCGCAGGAGCTGCGGGAGAGCGTGGAGACGCTGGTGGCGGCGGCGGTCGAGTTCGACCGGGCGCTGGGCTTCTCCTGGGACTCGGTGGGCTCCGCCCTCGGGGTCACCAAGCAGGCGGTGCACCGGCGCTACGGGATGCGCCGCCCGACCAGCGAACTCCTGGCCGCGAGCGGCGCCGTCCCGGGCCAGAGCCGCCCGGACCGCTCCGAGGAACTGCCCGCCGGCGCCGAGCGCACCGGGCTGGCCGCGACCGTCCCGGCGGCCCGCCAGGGCGGCCTGGACCGCAGCAGCCTGGAGCGCGGCAGCCTCGACCGCGGAGCCCTGGAGCGCACGGCGATCGACCGCACCGCAATCGACCGCGCGCCGATCGACCGCACCGCGATGGACCGCGGCCCCCTGGACCGCACCCCCGTCGACCGCGGCACGACCGACCGCGGCACCCCCGTCGACCGCCCCCAGCCGGACCGCCCCGGCATCCCGCTGCGCGGCTGACCGAACCGACCGGACCGACCAACCCGACCGAGCCGACCGAGCCGACCAACCCGACCGAACCGCCACACCGGGGCCGGAGGCCGAACCCGGGGCCGAACCGGGGCCGAACCGGGGCGGGGTGGCCCACTCACCCCGCCCCACCCGGCGCTATCCGATCTCGGTCGGATCGATCCGCACGTCCAGACTCGCGGGCCCCCGCACGGCGGTCCGGGTGATCTGCGCGGCCTTGAGGGCCGCGGCCAGCGCGGCGCCCTGCCCGGGCGAGACCCGTAGCAGCGCTCTCTCCCGGTCCTCCCCCCGCACCTGCGGCAGCGGCACGGGCCCGAGCACATCGGCGCCCTCCGGCAGCTTGACGATGTCCAACAGGTCCGCCACGACCTTCGGACTCCCCACCACCGAGGCCATCCGTGACACCGGCGGGAAGTGCAGTTGGGCACGTTCGTCCAGTTCCATGCCCGCGTGCCCGAACGGGTCCCAGCGCACCAGTGCCTGTACCGGACGGACGGTCGGTTCGGCGACGACCACCACCGTGCCGCCCTCCGCACCGGACCGCACCAGCGCGGCCGCCGTCAGCCAGCGGTGCAGCGCGTACTCCCCCGCCCGCAGATCGGGGAACGTGAGGAGCGACCACCCGTCCAGCAGCAGGGCCGCCGCGTACCCGGGACCCTCCTCCACCACGGGCTCGGCCCCCGGAGTCGAGATGACCAGGGACGGTTCGTTCGGCACGGTGGCGAGCAGCGTGTCCCGTCCGGAGACCCGTACCGGCACCCCGGGGAAGGCCCTGCCCAGTTCCTCGGCCGTCCGGCGCGCCCCCACCACCTGCGCCCGGAGCCGGAACGAGCCGCACTCGGGGCAGTGCCAGTCCGTCTCGTCCTTCCCGCACCAGCCGCAGTGCAGCGGAGCGTCCGCCGAGACCGCTTCCAGCGGCCCCTCGCACTGCCGGCAGCGGGCGGGTTCACGGCAGCGGTTGCAGGCCAGCCGGGGCACGTAACCGCGCCGGGGCACCTGGATCAGGACCGGACCGCCGGCGGCGAGCCCGTCCCGCGCGGCCTGCCACGCCACGGACGGCAGTCGCGCGGCCTGCGCCGCCGCGTCCCTGGCCTCGTCGCGGTCGGTGACCGTACGCACCGCGGGTGCCGTCTCCCGCACCGTCTCGCGATCCGCCACGATCGACCTGGCCCAGCCGCTGCTGACCAGTTGGGCACCCTCCACCGTCACCGAGTGGCCGCCGAGGAGCACCGCCGCGCCCGCCTCCGTCGCCCGGAGCAGCGCGACGTCCCGGGCGTGCGGATAGGGCGCGTGCCCGTCGCTGTGGCTGCTGTCGCCGTCCGACCAGACCACCACCAGGCCGAGGTCGCGGACCGGTGCGAACATCGTCGCCCGGGTCCCGATCGCGGCGTGTACGGACCCGCGGCTCACGGCCAGCCATCGCGTGTACCGCTCGCGGGGGCCGAGATCGGCGGCGAGAACGGCGTGCCGCCCCTCACCCAGCAGTTCGGTGAGCGCCCGGTCCACCCGGGCGGTGGCCCGCCCGTCGGGCAGCACGACCAGTGCGCCCCGGCCGCTCGCCAGGGCGGCCGCCACGGCCCGGGCGATCTCGTAGGGCCATCCGCGCCCGGGCAGCGCCGCCCAGACGGCCCGCGGCGAGCCCCCGTTCGCGAGTGCGGCCAGGAAGTCCGGCCCCGCGGGGTACCGGGACCAGCCGCCCGGGGCCGGCGGGTCCGGCCTGGGACGGGACGGCGGCGAGGGCTCCGCCTCCGCCTCGCCGTGCCGGGGCGGTACGGCGAGCTGGAGGACGTCGGCCAGGGTGCCCGCGTACCGGTCGGCGACCGTACGGCACAGGTTCAGCAGCTCGGGCGAGAGCACCGGCTCGGGCGAGATGACCTGCGCGATCGGCGCCAGGGCGTACGGGTAGTCGGTCTTCGCGAGCCGCTCGACGATGAACCCGTCGTGGAGCGTCCCGCCCTGCCGTTCCCCGTTGACCAGTCGGGCCCCGAAGCGGACCCGGACCCGGACTCCGGGTTGCGCGGCCTCGTCCATGATCGCCGGAACCTCGTAGTCGAAGAACTGGTCGATGCTCAGGACGCCCTTGTCGACCACGACCCGGGCGATCGGATTGTGTTCCGCCCGCTTGGCACCGCGCCACGTCCTGGGCTTGGCCCGCTTGACCGTCTCGCGGATGAACGCCAGCTGCTCTGGCTCCCCTGTGCTGCTCATCACTTCCCAGTACTACCAGGTCACACCGACAACGCACGAGGCGGCGCCCACCCCCGGACGGGGGCGGGCGCCGCCTCACTCAAGCTGTGCGTCAGTCCTGCACGGCCGCCTTCAGCTGCTCCACCCGGTCGGTGCGCTCCCAGGTGAAGTCCGGCAGCTCACGGCCGAAGTGGCCGTACGCCGCGGTCTGGGCGTAGATCGGGCGCAGCAGGTCCAGGTCGCGGATGATCGCGGCCGGACGCAGGTCGAAGACCTCGGAGACGGCCTTCTGGATGGCGAGGACCGGGACGGTCTCGGTGCCGAAGGTCTCCACGAACAGGCCGACCGGCTCGGCCTTGCCGATCGCGTACGCGACCTGCACCTCGGCGCGGCGGGCGAGGCCGGCGGCGACGATGTTCTTCGCCACCCAGCGCATCGCGTACGCGGCCGAGCGGTCCACCTTGGACGGGTCCTTGCCGGAGAAGGCACCGCCGCCGTGGCGGGCCATGCCGCCGTAGGTGTCGATGATGATCTTGCGGCCGGTGAGGCCGGCGTCGCCCATCGGGCCGCCGATCTCGAAGCGGCCGGTCGGGTTGACCAGCAGGCGGTAGCCCTCGGTGGTCAGCTTGATGCCCTGCTCGGCCAGCGCCTTCAGCTCCGGCTCGACCACGAACTCGCGGATGTCCGGGGTGAGCAGCGACTCCAGGTCGATGTCGCTGGCGTGCTGGGTGGAGACGACCACGGTGTCGAGGCGGACGGCCTTGTCGCCGTCGTACTCGATGGTGACCTGGGTCTTGCCGTCGGGGCGCAGGTACGGGATGGTCCCGTTCTTGCGCACCTCGGTCAGGCGGCGGGAGAGGCGGTGCGCCAGGGTGATCGGCAGCGGCATGAGCTCGGGCGTCTCGTCGGACGCGTAGCCGAACATCAGGCCCTGGTCGCCGGCGCCCTGCTTGTCCAGGTCGTCCGTGTCGTCCCCCTGGGAGGCACCCTCGACGCGCGCCTCGTACGCGGTGTCGACGCCCTGCGCGATGTCGGGCGACTGGGCACCGATGGACACCGAGACACCGCAGGAGGCGCCGTCGAAGCCCTTCTTGGAGCTGTCGTAGCCGATCTCCAGGATCTTGTCCCGGACGAGCTGGGCGATCGGCGCGTACGCCTTGGTGGTCACCTCGCCGGCCACGTGCACCTGGCCGGTGGTGATGAGCGTCTCCACGGCGACCCGGGACGTCGGGTCCTCCCGCAGGAGAGCGTCAAGGATGGTGTCGCTGATCTGGTCAGCGATCTTGTCGGGGTGTCCCTCGGTCACGGACTCCGAGGTGAACAGGCGGCGAGACACAGCGCTCCCTGGGGTTGCAGCGGCTGCTGACTGAAGTTCCCCGGGGCGACCCGGGGAACTCCGGAAAGACTTGATTCCTGGAGTCTAACCGTCTGCTTCCGTCGAACGTCACCCGCTTCAGAATTTCTCGAGCGGCGCGCGAACGGTTCCGATCAGTTGCCGCCCGTTTCCAGCCGCTTTGCCACCAGGTCCCAGATCACGTCCGCGAGGGCCTCCTTCGGGCCCACCGGAACGGCCGTCTCACTGCCGTCCGAACCCAGGACCACGGCCTCGTTGACGTCCGTACCGAAGGCCTTGCCGTTGCCCACCTCGTTCACGACGAGCAGGTCACAGCCCTTGCGGGCGAGCTTGGCGCGGCCGTTGGCGAGCACGTCGTCGGTCTCCGCCGCGAAACCCACGACCAGTTGACCCGAACGGGCCCGGTGGGCCGACAGCTCGGCCAGGATGTCGGGGTTGCGGACCAGGACGACGGGCGGCTGTTCGACCCCCTCGACCTTCTTGATCTTGCCGGTCGCGTACTCGGCGGGCCGGAAGTCCGCCACCGCCGCGGCCATGACCACGGCGTCCGCGTCCCGGACCGCCTCCAGCGCCGCCTCCCGAAGCTCCAGCGCGGTCGAGACGTGCACCACGTCCACCCCGGCCGGGTCCGGCAGCTCGGCATTGGCCGAGAGCAACGTCACCCTGGCGCCACGCGCCGCGGCCGTCGCGGCGAGCGCGTAGCCCTGCTTGCCGGAGGAACGGTTGCCCAGGTAGCGCACCGGGTCCAGCGGCTCCCGGGTGCCGCCGGCCGAGACCACCACGTGCCGGCCGGCCAGGTCGGTCGGCACCGGCCCGCCGCGACGCAGCACGGCCCGGCAGGCGTCGAAGATCGCGGACGGCTCGGGCAGCCGGCCCTTGCCGGTGTCCTTGCCGGTCAGCCGTCCGACGGCCGGCTCCAGCACGATCACGCCCCGGCGGCGCAGCGTGGCCACGTTCTCCCGGGTGGCCGGGTGCTCCCACATCTCGGTGTGCATGGCGGGCGCCACCACGACCGGGCAGCGGGCGGTGAGCAGGGTGTTGGTCAGCAGGTCGTCGGCGAGGCCGTGGGCGGCCTTGGCGATCAGGTCGGCGGTGGCCGGGGCGACCACCACCAGGTCGGCCTGCTGCCCGATCCGCACGTGCGGCACCTCGTGGACGCGCTCCCAGGTCTCGGTGGCGGCCGGGCGCCCGGACAGCGCCGCCCAGGTCGCCTCGCCGACGAAGTGCAGCGCGGCCGCGGTCGGCACCACGGCGACCTGGTGGCCGGACTCGGTGAAGCGGCGCAGCAGTTCGCACGCCTTGTAGGCGGCGATCCCGCCGCTCACGCCGAGGACCACACGGGGGGCGTCCACAGTCACCTTCCAACCCTTCGTCCGAACAGGAACGCGCCCACCCTACGGCCCCTCGACGATCACCCGCACCGTGGTGCCGCCCACAACGCCGAAGGGCCCGGCGGAAACGATTCCGCCGGGCCCTCCCGGAAATTCAGCGACCGCCTCAGGCAGCCTCGATCGCCTCGGCGGTCAGCATGCCCGCGTTGATCTCGCGCAGCGCGATCGACAGCGGCTTCTCGTGCACGTGGGTGTCGACCAGCGGGCCGACGTACTCCAGCAGGCCCTCGCCGAGCTGGGAGTAGTACGCGTTGATCTGGCGCGCGCGCTTGGCGGCGTAGATCACGAGGCTGTACTTGGAGTCGGTGGCCTCGAGCAGCTCGTCGATCGGCGGGTTGATGATGCCCTCGGGCGCGGTCATGGAAGAGGACACGCTAAAACCTTCCGAAAAGGTGGAAAAGACAGACAGGTCAGGCTACACCGAGCAAGGCTAGCAGTTCGGCCGCTACCTGCTCGACGGAGGTGTTGACAAGGGTCGTGTCGAACTCGGTCTCGGCCGCGAGCTCGACCTTGGCCGCCTCCAGCCGCCGCTCGATCACGTCCTGCGACTCGGTGCCCCGGCCGGTCAGCCGGCGGACCAGCTCGTCCCAGCTCGGCGGAGCCAGGAAGACCAGCTGCGCCTCGGGCATCGACTCGCGCACCTGGCGGGCGCCCTGGAGATCGATCTCCAGCAGCACCGGCTCGCCACGCTCCAACTTCTCCAGCACGGCCGCGCGCGGGGTCCCGTAACGGTTCCCGGCGAACTCGGCCCACTCCAGCAACTCGCCGTTGGCGACCAGCTTGTCGAACTCGTCGTTGTCGACGAAGTGGTACTGGACCCCGTTCTTCTCGCCGGGCCTCGGGTGGCGGGTCGTCGCCGACACCGAGAGCCAGACCTCGGGGTACATCTTCCTCATATGAGCGACGACCGTGCTCTTGCCGACCCCCGAGGGGCCGGAGAGCACGGTCAGCCGCGGACGCTCACTCATGCACCGATTATCCCGGATCGCGGGGGATCCTGGGACCACGGGGGCACGGTCAGGCGGCGCCACCGCCGAACTCCCGCTCCAGGGAAGCGATCTGGTTCGTACCGAGGCCGCGGACGCGGCGGCTCTCACTGATGCCGAGGCGCTCCATGATCTGCTTGGCACGGACCTTGCCGACGCCCGGAAGGGACTCCAGCAGGGCCGAGACCTTCATCTTGCCGATGACGTCGTTGTCGGCCTTGCCGGCCTTGATGACCTCGTGCAGGGAGGCGCCGGAGTGCTTGAGCCGGTTCTTGACCTCGGCGCGCTCCCGGCGAGCCTCGGCGGCCTTGGCGAGCGCGGCGGTGCGCTGTTCAGGGGTAAGGGGCGGAAGGGCCACGCCGTTCACCTCAGGGTGTGGATGGATGGATTGAGCTAGGACTGGTTCGGTACCGAGGACACCGTCCGCAAGGGGAACCACAAGGCCCTGACCTGCGGGAGCCACGGAAATCGCGGCTCGCCGATGACCTATCGCCGGACACTACCCGGATTGCGGCGCCACGTCAGGAAAAGAACACGAAAAGTCCTGGTCAGCCAAGGCCGACCAGGACTTTCCAGGGCAAAATGACCGCGATTGCGAGGCTTTGGCGGTGCCGATGTGACGGCGCTCACGTCGACTCCGCGGCCACCGCGCGGTCCTGCGGACACTCCGCAGGGTCACCACGCGGCTACCTGAACGACGGGTTCCGCTACTTGACGGCCGACTTGACGGCCGACTTGGCGACCGAGTTGGCGGCCGAGTTGGCGGCCGACCCGACCGCCTACGCGGCGGCCCACTCGGCGCCCTACCTGACGGCGTCCGCGAACTCCCCGACGAAGCGCTCCGCCGCCTCCCGCAGCGCCGGCACCGAGGGCCCGTGCTTGAGCACGTCCCGGCTGACGCTCGGCACCACGTTGATCACCGAACCGCCGAACACCCGCGGCAGGTCCGCCATGGTCGCGCCCTGGGCGCCGATCCCGGGCGCCAGCAGCGGGCCGTTGATGGCCAGTTCCACGCCCGCGTCGGCCAGCGTCGCGCCGACCACCGCACCGAAGGAGCCGAGCGGCGCGGCGCCCTCGTTCTCGGCTGCCAGCTGGCGCAGCACCGAGGCCGCGACCGGCTCGCCGTCCGCGCCCACCGCGCGCTGGACCTCGGCGCCCTCCGGGTTGGAGGTGAGCGCCAGCGCGAACACGCCGCAGCCCTGCTCCCGGGCCAGGTCCAGGGCCGGGCGCAGCGAGCCGAAGCCCAGGTACGGGCTGACCGTCACCGCGTCCGAGAACAGCGGGCTGGCCGGCGACAGGAAGGCCTCGGCGTACGCGGCCATGGTGGAGCCGATGTCGCCGCGCTTGGCGTCCATCAGGACCAGCGCGCCGGCCGCCCTGGCCTCCTCGACGGTCTTCTCCAGCACCGCGACGCCCTTGCTGCCGAAGCGCTCGAAGAAGGCGGCCTGCGGCTTGAGCACGGCCACCCGGTCCGCCAGCGCCTCGACCACGGTGCGGCTGAAGGTCTCCAGCCCGGCGAGGTCGTCGCCGAGCCCCCACGCGGCGAGCAGGGAGGCGTGCGGGTCGATGCCGACGCAGAGCTGGCCGCGGGTGTCGAGGGCCTGGCGCAGCCGGGCGCCGAACGGGGCGAGGGTCATGTCGTCCTTTCCAGAACCGATGGGGGTGTTCACGCGCCGCGGACGGCGCTGCCGACGGCCTCGGCCAGGTTGCGGAAGCCGCCCGCGCGGACCTTGGCGGACAGGCCCTTGTGGATCTTCCGGCACCAGAACGGGCCCTCGTAGATGAAGGCGCTGTAGCCCTGGACCAGGTCGGCGCCGTGGACGATCCGCTGCCAGGCGTCCTCGGCGGTCTCGATGCCGCCGACCGAGACCAGGGTCAGCCGGCCCCCGGTGCGGGCGCGCAGCCGCTGGAGCACCTCCAGGGCACGGGCCTTGAGCGGGGCGCCGGACAGGCCGCCCATGCCGATCTCCTCGACCCGCCGGGCGTCGGTGCGCAGGCCCTCGCGGCCGATCGTGGTGTTGGTGGCGATGATGCCGTCCAGGCCCAGCTCCAGGGCGAGGTCGGCGACCGCGTCGACGTCCTCGTCGGCCAGGTCGGGGGCGATCTTGACCAGCAGCGGCACGTGGTGCGGGGTGGTGCGGTCGGCGGCCTCGCGGACGGCGGCGAGCAGCGGCCGCAGGTGGTCCACGGCCTGGAGGTTGCGCAGCCCGGGGGTGTTCGGCGAGCTGACGTTGACCACCAGGTAGTCGGCGTACTTGGCGAGCCGCTCGGTGGACTTCACGTAGTCGGCGACGGCGTCGGCCTCCTCGACCACCTTGGTCTTGCCGATGTTGACGCCGATCACCGGGGTGGAGCTGGTGTGCGGGCGGGCGGCCAGCCGGGCGGCGACCCGGGCCGAGCCCTGGTTGTTGAAGCCCATCCGGTTGATCAGCGCGCGGTCCTCGACCAGGCGGAACAGCCGGGGCGCCGGGTTGCCGGGCTGGGGCTCGCCGGTGATGGTGCCGATCTCGACGTAGTCGAAGCCGAGCATCGACAGGCCGTCGATGCCGACGCCGTTCTTGTCGAAGCCGGCCGCCAGGCCGAACGGGCCGGGCAGGTCCAGGCCGAGGGCGCGGGTGCGCAGGGCGCGGTCCCGCGGGGCGAGCACCAGCCGCACCAGGGTGCGCAGACCGGGCACCGAGGAGGCCAGGCGGATCCAGAAGAAGGCCAGGTGGTGGGCCTTCTCGGGGTCCATCTTCTTGAAGACCAGATCGAACAGAAGCTTGTACAAGGGTGGTTCAACTCCCGGACCAGAAGCCGTACTCGGGCATGGAAGTGGGGGGCACCCAAAGGCTCCGGTGCCCCCCACTGCGGTGGTGCTACTTGCGGCCGGCGTTGATCAGCTCGGCGTGCTCCTGGAGCGACATCACCCCGACCTCGTCGCGCAGCAGCCGGTCGATGCCCTGGACGGCCGCGCCCATCGCCTGGACGGTGGTCAGGCAGGGCACCGCACGGGCCACGGCCGCGGTGCGGATCTCGTAGCCGTCGAGGCGCCCGCCGGTGCCGTACGGCGTGTTGATGATGAGGTCGACCTCACCGGCGTGGATCAGCTGGACGATGGTCCGCTCGCCGTTCGGGCCCTCGCCCTCGCTGTGCTTGCGCACCACGGTGGCGGGGATGCCGCCGCGCTGGAGCACCTCGGCGGTGCCGGCGGTGGCGAGCAGCTCGAAGCCGAGGCCGACCAGCGCGCGGGCCGGGAAGACCAGGTTGCGCTTGTCCCGGTTGGCGACGGAGACGAAGACCTTGCCCTTGGTCGGCAGCGCGCCGTAGGCGCCGGTCTGCGACTTGGCGTAGGCCGTGCCGAAGACCTTGTCGATGCCCATGACCTCACCGGTCGAGCGCATCTCCGGGCCGAGCACGGTGTCCACGCCGCGGCCGTGGACGTCGCGGAAGCGGCTCCACGGCATCACGGCCTCCTTGACCGCGATCGGCGCGTCGGCGGGCAGGGTGCCGCCGTCGCCCTCGGCCGGGAGCAGGCCCTCGGCGCGCAGCTCGGCGATGGTGGCGCCGAGCGAGATTCGGGCGGCGGCCTTGGCCAGCGGTACGGCGGTCGCCTTGGAGGTGAACGGGACGGTCCGGGAGGCGCGCGGGTTGGCCTCCAGGACGTAGAGGATGTCCCCGGCCATGGCGAACTGGATGTTGATCAGGCCGCGGACGCCGACACCGCGGGCGATGGCCTCGGTGGAGGTGCGCAGGCGCTTGATGTCGAAGCCGCCGAGGGTGATCGGGGGCAGCGCGCAGGCGGAGTCGCCGGAGTGGATGCCGGCCTCCTCGATGTGCTCCATGACGCCGCCGAGGTAGAGCTCGGTGCCGTCGTAGAGCGCGTCGACGTCGATCTCCACCGCGTCGTCCAGGAAGCGGTCGATGAGCACCGGGTGCTCGGAGATCAGACCGGCGTGCCGCTCCAGGTACGAGGCCAGCGAGGCCTCGTCGTAGACGATCTCCATGCCGCGGCCGCCGAGCACGTAGGACGGGCGGGCGAGCACGGGGTAGCCGATCTCGTCGGCGATCGCCTTGGCCTCCTGGAAGGAGAAGGCGGTGCCGTGCTTGGGGGCCGGCAGGCCGGCGTCGCTCAGGACGCGGCCGAAGGCGCCGCGCTCCTCGGCGAGGTCGATCGCCTCGGGCTGGGTGCCGACGATCGGCACGCCGTTGTCCTTGAGCGCCTGGGCCAGGCCCAGCGGGGTCTGGCCGCCGAGCTGGACGATCACACCGGCGAGCGGGCCGGCCTGCTGCTCGGCGTGGACGATCTCCAGCACGTCCTCCAGGGTGAGCGGCTCGAAGTAGAGCCGGTCGGAGGTGTCGTAGTCGGTGGAGACGGTCTCCGGGTTGCAGTTCACCATGACGGTCTCGTACCCGGCGTCGGCGAGCGCGAAGGAGGCGTGCACGCAGGAGTAGTCGAACTCGATGCCCTGGCCGATGCGGTTCGGGCCGGAGCCCAGGATGATCACGGCGGGCTTGGTGCGCGGGGCGACCTCGTTCTCCTCGTCGTAGGACGAGTAGAAGTACGGGGTCCTGGCGGCGAACTCGGCGGCGCAGGTGTCGACGGTCTTGAACACCGGGCGGATGCCGAGGGCGTGGCGCACCTCGCGGACGACGTCCGGCTTCAGGCCGCGGATCTCGCCGATCTGCTGGTCGGAGAAGCCGTGCCGCTTGGCGTGGCGCAGCAGCTCGGGGGTGAGCTCGGCGGCCTCGGCCAGCTCGCCGGCGATCTCGTCGAGCAGGAAGAGCTGGTCGACGAACCACGGGTCGATCTTGGTGGCCTCGAACACCTCCTCCGGGGTGGCGCCGGCCCGGATGGCCTCCATGACGGTGTTGATCCGGCCGTCGGTCGGCACGACCGCCTTGGCCAGCAGCTCCGCCTTGTCGCCGAGGGGGCCGGTCCAGGAGAACTGGGAGCCCTTCTTCTCCAGCGAGCGCAGCGCCTTCTGGAGCGCCTCGGGGAAGTTGCGGCCGAGGGCCATGGCCTCGCCGACGGACTTCATGGTGGTGGTCAGCGTGGCGTCGGCGCTCGGGAACTTCTCGAACGCGAACCGCGGCACCTTGACGACGACGTAGTCGAGGCTCGGCTCGAAGGAGGCCGGGGTCTCCTCGGTGATGTCGTTCGGGATCTCGTCCAGGGTGTAGCCGACGGCCAGCTTGGCGGCGATCTTGGCGATCGGGAAGCCGGTGGCCTTGGAGGCGAGCGCCGAGGAGCGGGAGACGCGCGGGTTCATCTCGATGACGATGACCCGGCCGTCCTCGGGGTTGACCGCGAACTGGATGTTGCAGCCGCCGGTGTCGACGCCGACCTCGCGGATGACGGCGATGCCGATGTCGCGCAGGATCTGGTACTCGCGGTCGGTGAGCGTCATCGCCGGGGCGACGGTGATCGAGTCACCGGTGTGCACGCCCATCGGGTCGAAGTTCTCGATGGAGCAGACGACCACGACGTTGTCGTTCTTGTCGCGCATCAGCTCCAGCTCGTACTCCTTCCAGCCGAGGATGGACTCCTCCAGGAGCACCTCGGTGGTCGGCGAGAGGGTCAGGCCCTGGCCGGCGATGCGGCGCAGGTCCTCCTCGTTGTGGGCGAAGCCGGAGCCGGCGCCGCCCATGGTGAAGGAGGGCCGCACGACGACCGGGTAGCCGCCGAGCGTGTCGACGCCGGCCAGCACCTCGTCCATGGTGTGGCAGATGACCGAGCGGGCGGACTCGCCGTGGCCGATCTTGGCGTTGACGGCCTCGACGACGCCCTTGAAGAGGTCGCGGTCCTCGCCCTTGTTGATCGCCTCGACGTCGGCGCCGATCAGCTCGACGCCGTACTTCTCCAGCGTGCCGGCGCCGTGCAGCGAGATCGCGGTGTTGAGCGCGGTCTGGCCGCCCAGGGTCGGCAGCAGCGCGTCGGGGCGCTCCTTGGCAATGATCTTCTCGACGAACTCCGGGGTGATCGGCTCGACGTAGGTGGCGTCGGCGATCTCCGGGTCGGTCATGATCGTGGCCGGGTTGGAGTTGACCAGGATGACCCGCAGGCCCTCGGCCTTGAGGACCCGGCAGGCCTGCGTACCCGAGTAGTCGAACTCGGCGGCCTGGCCGATCACGATCGGGCCGGAGCCGATCACCAGGACGGACTTGATGTCGGTGCGCTTAGGCACGCTGGGCCTCCATGAGCTTCACGAAACGGTCGAAGAGGTAGGCCGCGTCGTGCGGGCCGGCAGCAGCTTCGGGGTGGTACTGCACGCTGAAGGCGGGGACGTCGAGCGCCTGGAGGCCCTCGACCACGTCGTCGTTGAGGCAGACGTGGGAGACCTCGACCCGCCCGTAGGGCGTGTCGCTCACCGTGTCCAGCGGGGCGTTCACGGCGAAGCCGTGGTTGTGGGCGGTCACCTCGACCTTGCCGGTGGTGCGGTCCTGCACCGGCTGGTTGATGCCGCGGTGGCCGTACTTGAGCTTGTAGGTGCCGAAGCCCAGGGCGCGGCCGAGGATCTGGTTGCCGAAGCAGATGCCGAAGAACGGCGTCCGGCGCTCCAGCACGCCCTGCGCGACGGCGACCTGGTGGTCGGCGGTGGCCGGGTCGCCCGGGCCGTTGGAGAAGAACACGCCGTCCGGCTGGACCGCGTAGAGGTCCTCCAGGGTGGAGTTGGCCGGCAGCACGTGCACCTCGATGCCGCGCTCGGCCATCCGGTGCGGGGTCATCCCCTTGATGCCGAGGTCCAGCGCGGCGACGGTGAAGCGCTTCTCGCCGATCGCGGGGACGACGTACGCCTCGGTGGTGGCCACCTCGGCGCACAGGTCGGCGCCCTTCATCTCGGGCGACTCCTGCACCCGGGTGAGCAGGGCGGCCGGGTCGGCCAGCGCCTCGCCGGAGAAGATGCCGCAGCGCATCGCGCCGCGCTCGCGCAGGTGGCGGGTCAGCGCGCGGGTGTCGATGCCGCTGATGCCGACGACGCCCTGGGCGACCAGTTCCTCGTCGAGCGAGCGGCGGGAGCGCCAGTTGGAGGCGACCCGGGCGGGGTCGCGCACGACGTAACCGGCGACCCAGATCTGCTTGGACTCGTCGTCCTCGTCGTTCCAGCCGGTGTTGCCGATCTGCGGGGCGGTCATCACGACCACCTGGCGGTGGTACGACGGGTCGGTGAGGGTCTCCTGGTAACCGGACATGCCGGTGTTGAAGACCGCCTCGCCGAAGGTCTCGCCGATGGCGCCGTAGGCCTGGCCGCGGAAGGTCCGGCCGTCCTCCAGGACGAGCACGGCAGGCACTCGTTCCCGCCGTTGGCGCTGCGTGGTGGGGGCAGGTGCGGTCATTGCGCGGCCTCTTCCGTCTTCGTCTTCGTACGTGTTGCGAGCTGAGCGATCGCCTCGACCCAGGCGGCGTGCTCATCGGGGTGGTCGGCCCGGAAGCCGGAGTCCAGCTCAATGGTGCCCATGGGGGTCCCCCCGGCCGAAGGCTGGGGGAGCGCCCAGGTGACGACGAGCAGCCCGGAGGGGACGACCTTGCCGGCGATGCCGGAGTCCGTGCGGGCACCGGTCAGGTGCTCGGCCGGGATCCAGAAGTCGACGTCACCGGGGCGCTGCACCAGCAGGCCGTCCTCGCCGAGGGTGAGGTCGGCGCGGCTGCGGGTGCCCAGGCCGTGGGCGACGACCCGGTCGAGCCAGTTCCCGGCGGTGGTCGTGCCGTGGTACCGGCCGCTGGTCTCCAGGATGGTGCGCCCGGCGCGGGCCGGCACGGCCGGCAGCGGAGGCATGCCGGACTGCAGGGTGCGCCGCCAGTTCCAGCCCTGGCGCATCAGCCAGTAGACGAGGCCGATCACGATCAGCAGCCCGACGGACCAGCCGATGTAGCCGGGCCAGTCGGTGACCTTCGCCTGCTCCTGGGCGAGCGCGGCGTGGTCCATCACCGGGTGCCGTCCTGCTCGGCGAGCTCCCCGGCCAGCACCGTGGCGCGGCCCCGCAGGAAGGTGGCGTGCACCCGTCCGGGCAGGTCAAGGCCCTTGTAGGGGGTGTTGCGGCTACGGGTGGCGAAGCTGTCCGGGTTCACGGCTCCACGGTACGCGGGATCGAACAGGACCAGGTTGGCAGGCTCACCCACCGAGACCGGCCGGCCCTGGCCGGTGAGACGGCCGATCCGGGCCGGGCGGTGCGACATCCGGTCCGCGACGCCCTCCCAGTTCAGCAGGCCGGTGTCGACCATGGTCTGCTGCACGACCGACAGCGCGGTCTCCAGGCCGACCATGCCCATCGCGGCCACGGCCCACTCGCAGTCCTTGTCCTCGTCCGGGTGCGGCGCGTGGTCGGTGGCGACGGCGTCGATGGTGCCGTCGGCCAGCGCCGCGCGCAGCGCCCGGACGTCCTCGGCGGTGCGCAGCGGCGGGTTCACCTTGTACACCGGGTCGTAGGTGCGGACCAGCTCGTCGGTGAGCAGCAGGTGGTGCGGGGTCACCTCGGCGGTGACGTCCCAGCCCTTGGACTTGGCCCAGCGGACGATCTCGACCGAGCCGGCCGTGGAGAGGTGGCAGACGTGCAGCCGGGAGCCGACGTGTGCGGCGAGCAGCACGTCGCGGGCGATGATCGACTCCTCGGCGACGGCCGGCCAGCCGCCGAGCCCGAGCTCGCCGGAGACCTGGCCCTCGTTCATCTGGGCGCCCTCGGTGAGCCGGGGCTCCTGGGCGTGCTGGGCGACGACGCCGTCGAAGGCCTTGACGTACTCCAGGGCGCGGCGCATCAGCACCGCGTCGTCCACGCACTTGCCGTCGTCGGAGAAGACCCGGACGTTGGCGGCGGACTCGTGCATCGCGCCGAGCTCGGCGAGCTTCTTGCCCTCCAGGCCGACGGTGACGGCGCCGACCGGCTGGACGTCGCAGTAGCCGGCCTCCTGGCCGAGCCGCCAGACCTGCTCGACCACGCCGGCGCTGTCGGCCACCGGGGTGGTGTTGGCCATCGCGTGGACGGCGGTGAAGCCGCCCATCGCGGCGGCCTGGGTGCCGGTGAGCACGGTCTCGGCGTCCTCGCGGCCGGGCTCGCGCAGGTGGGTGTGCAGGTCGACCAGGCCGGGCAGGGCGATCAGGCCGGTGGCGTCGATCTCGATGTCGGCCTCGACCGTCAGGCCGGTGCCGATCGCCTTGATCACGCCGTCGGCGAGGTGGAGGTCCTGCGGGTCGCCGCCCAGGATCTTGGCGTTGCGGATCAGGTAGCTCGTCACTGGGAGGTCTCCACGGAGTCGGTGCGGGAGGAGTCGGTGGGGGTGGGGGTGTCGGCGAAGACGGCGCCGCCGAGGAGCAGGTAGAGGACGGCCATCCGGACGGAGACGCCGTTGGCGACCTGCTCGATGGCGGTGCAGCGCGGCGAGTCGGCGACCTCGGCGGTGATCTCCATGCCGCGGACCATCGGGCCGGGGTGCATCACGATCGCCCGGTCCGGCAGCTGGGCCATCCGGCGGCCGTTCATGCCGTAGCGGCGGCTGTACTCGCGCTCGGTCGGGAAGAACGCGGCGTTCATCCGCTCGCGCTGCACCCGCAGCATCATCAGCGCGTCCGTCTTGGGCAGCACGGCGTCCAGGTCGTAGCTGATCTCGCAGGGCCAGTTCTCGACCCCGATCGGCAGCAGCGTCGGCGGGGCGACGAAGGTGACCTGCGCGCCCAGCGTGTTCAGCAGGTGGACGTTGGAGCGGGCGACCCGGCTGTGCAGGACGTCGCCGACGATGGTCACCCGGCGCCCCGCGAGGTCGTTTCCGCTGCCGGGGTTGAGGTGGCGGCGCATGGTGAAGGCGTCGAGCAGCGCCTGGGTGGGGTGCTCGTGGGTGCCGTCACCGGCGTTGATCACGCTGCCGTGCAGCCAGTCGGACTGGGCCAGGCGGGCCGGCGCGCCGGAGGCGTGGTGGCGGATGACCACCGCGTCGGCGCCCATCGCCTGGAGGGTCAGCGCGGTGTCCTTGAGGCTCTCGCCCTTGGAGACCGAGGAGCCCTTGGCGGAGAAGTTGATGACGTCGGCCGACAGGCGCTTCTCTGCGACCTCGAAGGAGGTCTTCGTCCGGGTGGAGTCCTCGAAGAAGAGGTTGACGACGGTGCGGCCACGCAGCGTGGGCAGCTTCTTGACGGCCCGGCCGGAGAGCTGGGCCAGCTCCTCGGCGGTGTCCAGGATCAGCAGCGCGTCGTCGCGGCTGAGATCGGCGGCGGAGACGAGGTGGCGCTTCACGCGGGTCACTCCGGGAGGTGCGGTTCGGAAGGCTGGGAGGCCAGGGCCTGCGAGGAGCGGACGGCGAAGTCGCGGTCGCCGACCAGGACGGCGTCCACGCCGTCGCTGTCGGACAGGCGCACCTGCACGGCCTCGCGCAGCGAGGTGGGGAGGTTCTTGCCCACGTAGTCGGCGCGGATCGGCAGCTCGCGGTGGCCCCGGTCGACCAGGACGGCGAGCTGGACGGCGCGCGGGCGGCCGATGTCGTTCAGCGCGTCGAGCGCGGCGCGGATGGTGCGGCCGGAGAAGAGCACGTCGTCGACGAGGATGACGAGCTTGCCGTCGATGCCGCCGGGCGGGATCTCGGTGTGCTCCAGGGCGCGGGCGGGCTTCAGCCGCAGGTCGTCCCGGTACATGGTGATGTCCAGGGTGCCCAGCGGGATGTCGCGCCCGGTGATCTGGGCCAGCCGGCCGTGCAGGCGGCGGGCGAGGTGGACGCCCCTGGTGTGGATGCCGAGCAGCACGACGTCCTCCGCGCCCTTGGCGCGCTCGACGATCTCGTGCGCTATCCGGGTGACGACCCGGGCGATGTCCGCGCCGTCCAGCACCTGGTGCGGCGGCCGGGACGTCGGTTCATTGTGTGTGGTCATGCCGAAGCGGACCTCCTTCCCCGCCTCACGGGACGGGTCTTAAAGGATGTCTGGGATGGCCCCCGCCGGCCGGGCGTGGGCTTCGGGTCATCCTACCAGCGCGCCGGATCGCAAACAGAAGTCCATCATTCCGCTTCCCGGGGTTAACACTCCGGACGCGCCGACGATGCGGGCCATTCGCACGACTGCCCCATTCGGCTTGACGCATCTACCTTACTCTACGTAACCTCACAGTGAGTTACGAGACGGACGTCGGACCCACCGGTAACGACGTCGGCAATCACCCGTGACCCACCACTGAACGCGAAGCAATCTCGTCCGGGGAGATCAATGTCCAGCGACTACGCGAAGCAACTCGGAGGCAAGCTCCGAGCGATCCGCACCCAGCAGGGGCTCTCCCTGCACGGTGTCGAGGAGAAGTCCCAGGGGCGATGGAAGGCAGTCGTCGTCGGCTCGTACGAGCGTGGTGACCGTGCGGTCACCGTGCAGCGACTGGCCGAGCTGGCGGAGTTCTACGGCGTCCCGGTGCAGGAGCTGCTGCCCGGCGGCACCCCCGGCGGCGCGGCCGAGCCGCCGCCGCGCCTGGTCCTGGACCTGGAGAGACTGACCCAGGTCCCCTCCGAGAAGGCCGGTCCGCTGCAGCGCTACGCGGCGACCATCCAGAGCCAGCGCGGCGACTACAACGGCAAGGTGCTGTCGATCCGCCAGGACGACCTGCGCACCCTGGCCGTCATCTACGACCAGTCCCCGTCGATCCTCACCGAGCAGCTGATCTCCTGGGGCGTGCTGAACCCCGACGCGCGCCGTGCGGTGCGCGAGGAGGACGCGAGCTGAGGCTCACCGCACCGGCTCCCGCCAGCGGATCCAGGGACAACCCAGCACTCGCTTCCGTAGTGCTGGCAAGCAGAAACGTCACGGCGCGGCTCCCCGGTTCGGGGGCCGCGCCGCGGTGTGGTCACACCGCGGCGGCGCGGCGCGGGCGTCAGCAGACCGTGCCCAGGCTGTAACCGGGCTGCGCGGCCACGCCGTCCAGCCGGACCGGCCGGTCGGCCGGCGCCCACTCCTGGCCGCCGCTCGACCAGGCCCAGGAGGCCGGCAGGTACTCCCCGCAGGTGGCCGCCGAGCCCTGTGAGCCGTGCAGCACCGCGACGCCCGGCAGCTCCAGGGCCAGCCCGGCGCAGAGCACCGCGCAGACCAGCTCCAGGTCCTCGTCGTTGATCCGGACCACGCCGTCCTCCCACTGGAGCACCCGCGCCGCGGCGGTCAGCGTCCCGCCGGGCGCGTCCACCCGCAGGCGCAGCTCGTACACGCCGGCGCCCGCGCCGACCAGCATCCGCCGGAACACCTCGCCCCCGCGCTGGTAGGCGGCGCGCACCCAGGCGGCGTGCTCCTCGTCGGGCGCGCCCGCGCCCCCGTACAGGCCCCCGTCGAGCAGCAGGTCGGCGTGGCAGAGCGTCAGCCCGTTCTCCCGGGCCCGCACCAGGCGCGGCACGAAGTCCCCGGCCAGCTCCTCGCCCTGGTAGGACAGCAGCTGGGTCTGCAGGGCCGGGTTGACCAGGTAGCGGTCACGGGCGGCGGGCTCGGCCGGGTCCAGCCCGTGCAGCACGCAGAACTCCTCGAAGTCCTGCGGGTGGAACATCCGGGCCCGGACGGTGTCGAACCGCTCCAGCGCCTCGGCCAGCAGGTCGGCGGTGTCGGCCAGGTAGCGCTCGTGGTCGGGGGCGTCCGAGATCCCCCAGGCGCGGGCCCGGGCGAAGTCCGCGGCGTTGGTGAGCACCCCGATGACGAACGCCTGCTCGGCTCCCTCGGCCGGCCGCGGCCGGTGCGGAGCCCGCACCACGGGCCGCGAGCCGCCGGAGGTGCAGTCGGAGTTACGGCGGGCGCGCCCCTTTTGGCTCATCGATGGCTCCTGGCTTCGGCGGTCGGGTGAAGTTGACGGTCGGCGACGAGCTCGCCGCTGACCGTCTTCCTCCCCATCCGCGCGCGCCGCACACGTACGGCGTGTCACAGGAATGTAACCACCGGTAATACGGACCCCTCCGGGGCCTCGGGTCAGGCCGGCCGGGGTGCCCGGGCCAGCTGGCGGGACTGGGCGACCAGCCGGCCGGACTCGTCCCAGACCTCCGCGTCCTCCTCGAAGTAGCCGCCGGCCAGGTTGCGGGTCGCGTGGGTGACCCGAAGCCAGCCGGGCACGGGCTTGGCGCGCAGGTGGACGGTCAGCTCGATGGTGGGGGCCCAGCCCGGCATGCCGAGGTCGAAGGTGACCGGCGGCAGCGCGTCGGCGACCAGCAGGAGCAGCAGCGGGTCGGGCTCGCGCCCGTCGGCGAGCCGGAACCAGCCCTGGATCCGCCCGTTGCCGGAGGGCTGCCCGAGCGCCCAGCCGACGGTGGCCGGGTCCAGCCGCAGGTCGAACCGCTCCAGCAGGGCGGCCTGGGCGATCAGCTCCTTGGGCGCGTGTTCGAGGCCGATGCACTGGTCCGGCGGCGGCAGCTGCGGCGGCTGCGCGCTGGTGCGCACCTCGCCGTCGGCGGCGGCGAGGTCGCCGTGGCTGGCCACCACGCGCAGCCGCTCGACGCCGTCCTGGCTGAGCGAGGCGGTGCCGGTGGACAGGCCGCGGCCGGTGCGCAGCACCTCGGTGCGGACGGTGGCCGGGCCGGGGGTGGAGGCGGACAGGTAGTAACCGCTGATCGACACCGGGTCCGGATGCGCCTCGTGCTCCAGCGACAGCGCGTGTCCGGCCACGGCGAGCAGCAGTCCGCCGTTCACCCCACCGCCGATCTGCCAGCCGGCGCCGAGCTCGGCGTCGTAGCGGCCGGCCTCCTCGGGGTGCCTGGTCAGGGCGATGCCCTGGTCGAACTCGCTGCGGGTCGCCGTGGTCATGTGGCGGGACCTGCCCTTCACGCGTGGTTCCGGACGTCAAGTTACTGACAAGTAGGTCCACAGCCTACGCCGACCGGGTGAAACGCGGAACGGCCGCCGGACACCTGTTCGGGTCCGGCGGCCGTTCACGGGACGCCTGTTACCGGCGGATGCCCGGCTTCAGCTCCAGGAAGCGGGCGAGCATGCCGTTGACGAAGGCCGGGGAGTCGTCCGTGGAGAACTCCTTGGCGATCTCGACGGACTCGTCCAGGACGACCGCGTCCGGGACGCCGTCCTCCCAGATCAGCTCGTACGCACCGAGCCGCAGGACGTTGCGGTCCACGATCGGCATCCGGTCGAGGGTCCAGCCCACGGCGTACTGCTCGATCAGGTCGTCGATACGGCGGGCGTGCTGGACGTACCCCTCGATGAGCTCCATGGTGTACTCACCCACCTGCGGGGTGCCCTCGTCGGGCCTGGGCTCGCGGGCGCGGGCCACCCAGTCGGCGAGGACCTGCTGCGGGTCGACCCCGCGGTGGTCGGCCTCGAAGAGGATCTGGAAGGCCCTGGTGCGGGCCTTGCTGCGTGCGGCCGACACGGACTTACTTCACCCGGCCGAGGTAGCTGCCGTCGCGGGTGTCGACCTTGATCTTCTCGCCGGTGGTGACGAAGAGCGGCACCTGGATCTGGGCACCGGTCTCCAGGGTGGCCGGCTTGGTGCCACCGGTGGAGCGGTCGCCCTGGACGCCCGGCTCGGTCTCGGCGATGGTCAGCTCGACGGCGGCCGGGAGCTCGATGTACAGGACCGAGCCCTCGTTCTGCGCGACGAGGGCCTCGAAGCCCTCCAGCAGGTACTTGGCGGCGTCGCCGACGACCGACGGCTCGATGGTCAGCTGGTCGTAGGTGTCCATGTCCATGAACACGAAGTTCTCGCCGTCCTTGTACGAGAACTGCATGCCGCGCTTGTCGACGTTGGCGGTCTCGACCTTGGTGCCCGCGTTGAAGGTCTTGTCGACGACCTTGCCCGTCAGGACCTCCTTGAGCTTGGTACGCACGAAGGCCGGGCCCTTGCCGGGCTTGACGTGCTGGAACTCGACGACGGACCAGAGCTTGCCGCCCTCCAGCTTGAGGACCATGCCGTTCTTGAGATCGTTCGTGGAAGCCACGGGCGCACTTACTCCTGGATATAGCTGTCAAGGAACCAAGGGGTGCGTCCTGCCGCCCACGGCCCGGGGGCCGCGGTCACAGGGCGAGGAGCTCCTTGGTGGTGATGGTGAGCAGCTCGGGCCCGCCCTCTTCGAGGGGGCGCACGACGAGCGTGTCCTCGATCCGGACCCCGCCCTTGCCCGGGAGGTGGACCCCTGGGCCGACGGTGACCGGTACGCGGCTGTCCAGTTTACCCATGTCCGCCGGACCGAGTCGCGGGGCCTCCCGGATCTCCAGCCCGATGCCGTGGCCCACCGGGTGCGGGGAGGCCTCGGTGTGGCCGGCCGCCTCCAGGACCTGCCGGGCCGCCCGGTCGGGTACGCACTGCTCCACCCCTGGTCCGAGCGCCTCCCGCCCGGCCCGCTGGGCCCGGAAGACCAGCCGGTGCAGCTCCACCTGCCAGGGCGCGGGAGCGGCGCCGATCACGAAGGTACGGGCGGTGGAGACGCCGTAGCCGCGGTACTGGGCGCCCATCACCACGGTCAGGAAGTCGCCCTCCTCCACCCGGCGGTCGGTCGGCTGGTGGGCGGCCTGGCCGGAGTGGCTGCCGGTGCCGACCGAGACCGGGAAGGCCGCCCGGTCGGCGCCGTGGTCGATCATCCGGCGCTCCAGCTCCATCGCCAGGTGCCGCTCGGTGCGGCCGACCAGGATCGACTCCAGCAGCTCGCCGAGCGCCTGGTCGGCGATCTCGGCGGCGATCCGCAGGTCGGCGATCTCGTGCTCGTCCTTGACCACCCGCAGCCGCTCCACGGTCTGGCCGAGGTCCACCAGCCGTGCCCCCTCGGTCAGGCCGCCGACCGCCCGGTGCCGGCTGACGGTCAGGTCGTGCTCCTCCACCGCCAGACCCGCCACCCCCGAGCGCATGGCGACCGACGCGGCGGCCAGCGCGGTGTCCGACCCGGCCGCCACCGGCAGCCGGGTGACGTCCGGGGCGATCAGGTGCTCGCCGGTGTCGTCCGGCGGCAGGTCGTCCGGCAGTGCGAGCAGGGCCCGCTCTCTGGTCAGCAGCAGACTCGCCCCGCAGGGCGCGCAGCCCGTCAGGTACCGCACGTTCGCCGCACGGGTGATCAGCGCCGCGTCGGCCCCGGCCGCACTGCAGTGCTCCCTCACCCGCTCCCGCCGCCCCGCGTACGCATCCGCCATGCGTCGAGCCTACGAACCCCCGGCCCGAACCGCCCGCCGAGCGCCCCCGACAGAACCCCCGGTGCCCCTTGCGCGCCCCCGCGCGACCGCGCCGCGCTCCCCGCTCCCCCACCCGCCGCGTCCTTCGGCGGCGACCCGGCGTCCGGGAATGGGCAGGGTGCGGCCCACGTTCCCATCCACTGGAAACGACTTCCATTTCGGCGCCCGGTCCCGGTCCGACACCCGGGGCCGGACCCCTCAGGCCCCAGGAGGACCCGATGGCCCGCAGCGAACTGCGCCCGGTGATCAAGCTCCGCTCCACCGCCGGCACCGGCTTCACGTACGTGACCCGCAAGAACCGCCGCAACGACCCGGACCGGATGGTCCTGCGCAAGTACGACCCGGCCGCCGGCCGGCACGTCGACTTCCGCGAGGAGCGCTGACCCCGCACACGCCGAACGGCGCCTCCCCGGGTTCGGGGTGGCGCCGTTCCACGTACTCGGAGGCCGGCGGCCGCCCGGTCACGGACTGTCGGGCGTCCAGCGCTTCTCGACCCGGGCGAGCTTCCAGTACCCGATCGCGATCGCCCAGACGACCACGAACAGCCCGGCGATGGCGTAGCCGACGTTGTCCAGTGAGATGTCCGCGATGAACCCGGTGACCGGGTCGGTCAGGTCGAGCTTCTCGTGCAGCACCCCGACCAGCTCGATGGTGCCGATGATGAAGGCCACCGCGATCGACAGACCGGTGATGGTCAGGTTGTAGTACACCTTCCGCACCGGGTTGGCGAAGGCCCACTGGTACGCGAAGTTCATGAACGTCCCGTCCAGGGTGTCGAACAGGCTCATCCCGGCCGCGAACAGCAGCGGCAGGCAGACGATCGCGTACCACGGCAGCCCGGAGGCCGCACCCGAGCCGGCCATCACCATCAGGGTGACCTCGGTCGCGGTGTCGAAGCCCAGGCCCAGCACCATGCCCACCGGGAACATCTGCCCCGGCCGGGTGATCGAACGGGTCGCCCGGTTCAGCACCCGGGCCATGAAGCCGCGCGAGTCGAGGTGCGCCTCCAGCTCCTTCTCGTCGAACTGCCCGGCCCGCATCGAGCGGAACACCTTGAGGATGCCGAGCAGCGCCGCCAGGTTGAGCGCGCCGATCAGGTAGAGGAAGGCGCCGGAGGCCGTCGTGCCGACCATGCCCAGCCACTTGTGGGTGGCCGACTCGTCGTCCATCAGCGTGTTCGCCAGCTGCGCGCCGCCCGCCACCAGGGCGGCCATCAGCACCACCATCGAGGAGTGCCCGAGGGCGAACCAGAAGCCCACCGAGACCGGCCGCTTGCCGTCCGCCATCAGCTTGCGGGTGGTGTTGTCGATCACCGCGATGTGGTCGGCGTCGAAGGCGTGCCGCATGCCGAGGGTGTACGCGGTGATACCCAGGCCCACCCCGAAGACCTGGGTGCCGACCGTGTACCGCTCGGGTGCGACCAGGAAGATCAGCGTGCCGAAGGCCACCACGTGCATGGCCACGATCACCGCCATCAGCGCGGCCGTACGGACGGTGTCCTCGCGCCGCCATCTGAAGGTGGGCAGCGCGGCGGGGCCGGGTTCGGTCCCGGCGGAAACGGTTTCGGGCAGGGTCATGCGGATCACGCTCCAGCACCTCGTGGAAAACCTCGTGAGATGCCGTGGCCGGTCTCCTGGCTGACGGGAACACCCGCACCCGCCTTCCCAGGCGCACGAGGCGCCCAGTGGCTTCATGGGTGCGGACGACGCTCCTCCGTGGACGGAGGAGCGGCCCGATCACAGTGGCGAGGGCCGCTCCGGGCTGGGACCCCTGAGGGTCCGTCACCGGTCTTCCCGAGCACCACGGCGGGGAACACCGTAGGGCCCCGCCCCGACCCGTGCAAGGCTGCGCACCTGCGCAGGTGTCCAGGATCACAGGCCCCCGCCTGCGAGAATGTCCGCATGCATCTCGTACCGGAGGACCGCGCGGGCCACCGCACCATCGACGGACACCGGGTCTGCGAGGCCATCGCCGCGATCGGCGAGCCCGCGCACGTCCGGTCCTGGGCCGAGCGGTTCTCCCTGCTCGCGGACCCCGGCCGGCTCGCCCTGCTGCTCGCCCTCCACCGGGCCGGCCCGCTCGCCGTCAGCGATCTCGCGGTCGCCACCGGCATGCGTGACCCGGCCGTCTCCCAGGCCCTGCGGCTGCTCCGCACGGCCGGCGTGGTCACCGGCGACCGGGACGGACGAGTGGTGCGCTACCGGCTCGTGGACGAGGCCATGCGCCCCCTGCTCAACGAGTGCGCCGCCGCCGAGCACCACGAGCCCAGCGCGGCCGCGGGCTGACCCGCCCTCGGAACCGCGCCGCGGCCCGACCGGATGAGTACGATCATGGTGTGCCGTCCCACCCCCACGCCTGGCCCGCCGACCGCTGGAACACCCGACCGGTCAGGGCCCGCGTGCTGGCGGTCGCCCGCACCCTCACCTCGGCCACCCGGGTCCTGGACGTCCTCACCCTGCTGAGCCCGGACGGCATCGAGCGCTACTTCACCGTCAACCCCGGCTCCGCCTTCGCCGACCGCGCCCTGGACGAGTACCTGCACGGCCTGTCCGGCTTCACCGTGCTGGACTGGGAGGACGCCGTCCGCCGCCGCTTCGACCTCGCCGTCGCGTGCGCCGTCCACTCCTCCATGCACCGCCTGGACGCCCGCCTCGTCGTCCTCCCGCACGGCGCCGGCTACAACCGCCTGGTCACCGAGTCCACCGGCGACACGGTCAGCGCCGCCGGCCTGTCCCGCAACGAACTCACCCACCACGGACGGGTGTTCGTCGACGTCCTGGGCCTCTCCCACCCCGAGCAGCTGGACCGGCTGCGGGACTCCTGCCCCGAGGCGCTGGACGTCGCCCAGGTCGTCGGCGACCCGTGCTTCGACCGGATGCTCGGCAGCCGGCGCTCCCGCGACGGCTACCGCGCCGCGCTCGGCGCCGTCGGCGGCCGACGGCTCGTCGTCGTCAGCTCCACCTGGAGCGAGCACTCGTTATTCGGCCGCCACCCCGACCTGCCCCAGCGGCTGGTCCGCCGACTGCCCGCCGACGAGTACACGGTGGCCGTCGTCCTGCACCCCAACGTGTGGAGCCGGCACGACCCCGAGGCGCTGCTCGCCGCCGCCTGCCGGATGGGCCTGCGCCTGATCCCGCCCCACCAGGGCTGGCAGGCCGCGCTCGTCGCCGCCGACTGCGTGATCGGCGACCACGGCTCGGTCACCGTCTACGGCGCCGCCCTGGACCACCGCACCCTGCTCGTCGCCACCGGCGCCGCCGAACTCGACCCGCGCTCCCCCAGCTACGCCTTCGGCCAGGCCGCGCCCGTCCTCGACCCCGACGGGGACCTCACCGCCCAGCTCGAACTGGCCCTGGCCCGGGACCCGGCCGACCTGAGCGACATCACCGACCGGTCGCTCGCCCACCGCGGCGAGTCCGCCCGCCTGCTGCGCCCGCTGCTCTACTCCTTCCTGAAGGAGCTGGACGAACCCCGGGACGAACCGGCCCTGCCGCCCTACCCCAAGCCCGTCCCGCACCCCGCCACCACCGAGGGGCCCACCGCGTACGACGTCGAGGGCCGGAGCGAGGGCACCGACGTCAGCCTCCGGCGCTACCCCTTCGATCCGGACGACCACACCCCGCGCGGCTTCCACGCCCTCACCGACGACCACCCCGGCGACGCCCTGCGCTACACCGCCGAGGTCCTCGCCCGCACCGAGGTGCACGCCGAACTCCCCGCCGCCCGCTGGCTCGCCGACACCGCCGCCGAACTCCCCGGCCTCGCCGTCGCGGTGGCCGCCCTCGGCCCGGCCCGCCACCTGCTCCGGCTGCGCACCGGCCTGCTGCTGGAGGCCCGCGCCGAACCGGACTGGAACCGCCCCGACCCGGCGATCGACCCGCTGCTGCTCGGCTCCGCCGTGGCCTGCTGGCTCGCCGAGGGCGGCGCCCCGGCCGCCCTCCCCGACCACGGGCTCACCGTCCGCACCGGCGAGCAGCACACCCGGGTGTCGTTCCGTACCGGTCCCTGAGGCGCGTCTAGCCCTGCAGCTCCCGCAGCCGCGCACGGCTGCGCTCGGCCAGTTCCTCGTCGCCCTGCTCCTCGGCGAGGGAGGCGAGCAGGGTGTGGGCCTGCGCCTCCTTCGCGTACTGGCTCCGGTGCCTGGCCCGCCGGGCGCAGTCCTGGGCCTGGGCGAGGGCGAGGTCCAGCTGCCCCAGCGCCCGGTGGGCCCGGGCCCGGACCAGCGGCAGCTTCATCAACATGTCGACGTCCTGCGTCCGCTCGGCCTGATCAGTGGCCCCGGCCAGCACGGTCAGCGCCTCCTCCGCGCGCCCGTCCGCGATCAGCGCCTGCGCCAGGTTGTAGCTCTGGACGATCTCGCCGTGCTCGTCGCCCCGGTTCTCCGCGAGGGCCAGGGTGAACCGCTCCACCGCGTCGCCGGGACGGCCGTCGGCCAGGCAGAGCAAACCGTCCGTCTCGTAGAGCACCCCCAGCACCTGCCGGTCGGCCACCAGCGGCACCTGCTCCGTGGCGAGCGCCAACTGCTCGGCGGCGAGCCGGAATTCCTTCCGCTCGTGGTGGGCCCGGGCCAGCTGGTTGCGCATCCGGACCACGGCGGCGGGCTGGTTGTCCCACTGCGCCGACTCGATGCCGATCCGGTGGGTGGCGATCCAGTCCTGGTAGAGCTTGCGGTCGTGGTACAGCAACCAGAGCGACTCGCAGAGCCGCCACACCTCGCCGTGCCACCCCTGCTCGGCCGCCGACTCCACCACCGCGCGGAAGTTGGCGCGCTCGGCGTACAGCCACTCCAACGCGGCGGTGTCGGAGGGGAAGCGGGGCAGCTCGTCACCGCTCGGGTCCTGGAGGCGGAGCCGTTTCGCGGCCATCGCACGGTCGGCGACCGATGCCCGGCCCCGGTAGTACGCCACGACAGCGGCGAGGAAGACCCCGCGGTCGGGCAGCTCCTGGGTCCGGCCGTAGGCGTGCAGCCGCACCACGTCGTGGGCCCGGTAGCGGTTCTCACCCTCGTCGTCGTCCACCACCTCGTCCAGCAGGTGGACGTCACGCAGTTCCGCGATCGCCCGCTCGGCCCGCTCGACGCCGACCGCGCGCGCCAGTTCGGCGGACACGAAGGGGCCGGGGTGTACGCCGATCAGGTGATAGAGCGCCCGGCCCCGCGCCGAAAGCCGCTCGTAGACCAGGTCGTAGGTCGCGCCGAGATCGCTCCCCTCGTCCTCCAGCATCGCCAGCCCGCCTTCCCGGTCCTGCAGTTCGGCCACCACCCGGCCGACCGGCAGGCTGTCCCGGTCCAGCAGTTGGCTCCCGACCGCGTTCAGCGCGAGCGGCAGCCCGCCGCACAGCTCGACCAGCTCCGCCAGTTCCCCGTCGGTGCCCCGCCCGGAGCCCACCCAGCCTCGCACCAGTTCGGCGCCCGCCGTCGCGCTCAGCGGCCCGAGCCGGCGCACCTCGGCACCGTCCGTCCGCAGCGCGGGCAACCGCCGCCGGCTCGCGACCACCACCAGTCCACTGGACGGGAGCAGCGCGCGGACCTCCGCGGCGTGCTCGACGTTGTCCAGGAAGAACAGGCACCGGCGCTCGGCGGTGGCGGTGCGGAACGCCGTGAACCGCTCGGCCTCCACGACCGGGGGCTCGGCACCGAGGGCGCGCAGGAAGCCGGCCAGCAACTCGGGCAGGTCCACCCCGCCATGGTGCCGGTAGGCCTTCAGGTCGGCGTAGAGGTCCCCGCCCGGGAAGTGCTCCCGGTGGTCCCTGGCAAACTTGGCGATCAGCTCGGTCTTGCCGACCCCGCCGAGGCCGGTGAACACCACGACCCCGAGCCCGTCCTCCTCGACCCGGCCCAAAGCCCGGGTCAGCGCGGCGAGTTCCGGCTCCCGGTTGACGAAGGGACCGCGCGGCGGGCGGATCTGACGTGGCCTCGGCAGCGGCTCCCGATCGTGGAAGTGCACCGATCCGATGGTCTCGGCCTGCACCACGTGGCCGCCCACCGTGGCATCCGACACGGTGTTGGACACCTCGCGCCGCTCCATCCGCCTGCTCCCTCCGACCGGCCGGGCCCCAGCCTACGGGCTGGGCACCCGACCGGAGGGAGCTTCAGGTCACCGGGGGGTGATCTCGCCCATCTCCGCCCAGCCGTCCATGCCGGGGATCTCGGTCGAGACGATCCGCGGCTTGGCGGCCACCGCGTACGACAGCTCCTCCATGGCCTTGGTGAAGTGCGCCGACTCCACGTGTGCCTTGCCCGCGTCGCCGTCGCGGAACGCCTCGACCAGGACGAACTCGTTGGGGTCGTCGACGCTGCGGGACCACTCGAAGAAGAGGTTGCCGGGCTCCTGGCGGGTGGCCTGGGTGAACTCGTCGACCAGGCTCAGCCAGTCGTCGGCGCGCTCCGGGCGGACCGGGAACTTGACCGTAATGAAGATCATGGAGCTTCCTTTCGTTCCACGTTCACACGTGGCCGTACGGACAGGGGCACGCGGCTCGGCGCGCGCGACACCCATCGTCGCAGGTCAGCGGGGCCGCCTACGACACGGGGCGGCACGCTTCACGAGGCAGCACGCGTCCCGGTGCGGCACGCGTCCCGGTGCGGCACGCGTCCCGGTGCGGCACGCGTCCCGGTGCGGCACGCGTCCCGGCCGGTTCCGCTCACGCCGCCTGGCAGGTCGGGCACCAGAACAGGTTGCGGGCGGCGTGCTCCTCCGTCCGCACGTCGGTGCCGCAGACCAGGCAGGGCATGGCGGCCCGCCGGTAGACGTACACCTCGCCACCGTGGTCGTCCACCCGGGGCGCGCGGCCCATCGCCTCGGGGGTGTGCTCGGGACGGACGGTGTCGATCCGCCCGGCGGTGGCGCCCTCCCGCATCAGGGCGACCAGGTCGGCCCAGACCGCGTCCCACTCCCGGCGGGTGAGCTCGCGCCCGGCCCGGTGCGGGGCGATGCCGTGACGGAACAGCACCTCGGCCCGGTAGACGTTGCCCACTCCGGCCAGCACCTTCTGGTCCATCAGCAGCGCGGCGACGGTCGTGCGGCTGCCCGATATCCGGCGCCAGGCGGCCTCCGGGTCGGCGTCGGCGCGCAGCGGGTCGGGGCCCAGCCGGGCGGCGACGGCGGCCTTCTGCTCCTCGGTGACGAGCGCGCAGGTGTTGGGACCGCGCAGGTCGGCGTAGCCGTCCTCGTTCTCCAGCCGCAGCCGGACCAGCCCGACGGGCTCGGGCGCCGGGCCGGCGCCGAAGGTGAAGCCGCCGTAGAGGCCGAGGTGGACGTGCACCCAGGCGCCCTCCTCGAAGCCGAGGAAGAGGTGCTTGCCGGTGGCCTCCGTCGCGGTGAGCAGCTGCCCGTCGATCACCTTGGCCTCGTCGGCGAACCGGCCCTGAGGGCTGGAGACCCGCACCGAGCGGCCGCCGAAGGCCTTCCGGTTCTCGGTGGCCAGGCGGTGGATGATGTGGCCTTCGGGCACGGGCGTCAGCTCCTCCGGGTGCTGCGACTGGACCCGTCCATCATCGCAGCCGGCTCCGACAGGCCCCGCCGCGCCGCAGGTCAGCGGACCGGGATGCCCATCAGCCGGGCCAGGATGACGCGGTCCAGCTCGGCGGCCGTCCCGGCGACGTCCAGGTAGGAGTTGTCGATGATCGGCAGCCCGGAGTTGTACCAGCCGGCCATCCGCCCGTGGATGCGGGCCACCTCCTCGTCCCCGAGCCGGCGGTTGCCGCTGCGCCGGGCGTTGCGGTGCAGCACCGAGTCCAGGCTGGGCAGCAGCACGACCGGGATCATGCCGGGGCCGATGTGCCGCTTCCAGCCGCCGAGGCCGATCGCCGGGCGGTCCGGGAAGACGGCGTCGTCGATGATGCAGGAGATGCCGTTGGCCAGGTAGTTGCGGCAGGCGAAGCCGCAGGTGCGGCGGGCCAGCCGGTACTGCGCCTCGGAGGCGTTGTTCCAGCCGGACTGCGGGTTGGCGAAGCCGGACTGCACCCACTCGCGGACGTCGTCCAGGCTGATGTGCGCGGTCGGTCCCGGCCGCCGCTCGGCCCAGTGGCGGGCGACGGTGGTCTTGCCGGCTCCGGCCGGTCCGATCAGCAGGACGGCGATCGGACCGGTGGGCGCGTGCTGCTGCGGCGGGTGGGCGGGCAGTTGGACGGGTGCGCCGGACGGCAGCACGAAGTGCCCGGTGCCGCCGGCGGGCACCGGCGCGGTCGGCGCCGGTGCGGCCACGGGGGCCGGAGCCGGGTGGGCGGCGGGCCCGGGAGCGGCGGGGGCCGTGGGCGCCGGGTGGACCGGCGGCGCGGACGGCGGGGAGAGCGGCGCCCCCGACGACGTCCCCCGTGCACCGCCCCCCGGCGGCACCGGCGGAGCGACGGGACGCGGCGGGACCTGCCCGCCTCCGGTGTACTGCGTCACGGCACCTCCCCACACCTCTCAGCGTGGACACTACACGGCGGCCCGGCGGCGGGCACAGTCCGCCGCCGGGCCACCGCCCTTGCCCTCAGCGGGTGGTGAGCCGTTCGGCCAGTGCGCGCAGCGCGAGCTCGTACGAGCCGAGGCCGAATCCGGCGATGGTGCCGGAGGCCACCGCGGCGATCACCGAGGTGTGCCGGAAGGTCTCCCGGGCGTACGGGTTGGAGATGTGCACCTCGATCAGCGGCGCGGTGCGCTGGGCCGCGGCGTCCCGCATCGCGTACGAGTAGTGGGTGAACGCGCCGGGGTTGATCACCACCGGCACCTGCCCGTCGGCGGCCTCGTGCAGCCACTGCACCATCTGCTGCTCGGAGTTGGTCTCGTGGACCTCGACCTCGAAGCCGAACTCCTTGCCCAGCTCGGTGCAGCGCTCGACCAGGCCGGCGTACGAGGTGGCGCCGTAGACGTCCGGCTCGCGGCTGCCCAGCCGGCCCAGGTTGGGGCCGTTGAGGACCATCACCCTGGTCACGCCGAGACCTCCGCGTACGCGGCGACCAGCAGCGACGGGTCGGGGCCCTCCAGCACGGAGGTCTTGCCCAGGCCGTCCAGCACGATGAAGCGGATCAGGTCGCCGCGCGACTTCTTGTCGATCTTCATCGCGTCCAGCAGCTTCGGCCAGGCGTCCGCCCGGTAGCTCAGCGGCAGGCCGACCGAGGCCAGCACGGTGCGGTGCCGGTCCGCCGTCTCGTCGTCCAACCGCCCGGCCAGACGGCCGAGTTCGGCGGCGAAGACCATGCCGATGGAGATCGCCGCGCCGTGCCGCCACTTGTAGCGCTCGTTGCGCTCGATGGCGTGACCCAGGGTGTGGCCGTAGTTGAGGATCTCCCGGCGCCCGGACTCCTTGAGGTCCCCGGAGACCACGTCGGCCTTGACCTGGACGGCCCGGCGGATCAGCTCGACGGTGTGCGGCCCGGCCGGCGTCTTCGCGCCCTCCGGGTCGGCCTCGATCAGGTCGAGGATCACCGGGTCGGCGATGAAGCCGCACTTGATGACCTCGGCCAGGCCGGAGACGTAGTCGTGCCGGGGCACGGTCTCCAGCGTGGCGAGGTCGGCCAGCACGCCCACCGGCGGGTGGAACGCGCCGACCATGTTCTTGCCCTCGGCGATGTTGATGCCGGTCTTGCCGCCGACCGCCGCGTCGACCATGCCGAGCAGTGTGGTGGGCATCGAGATCCAGCGCACCCCGCGCAGCCAGGTCGCCGCGACGAACCCGGCCAGGTCGGTGGTCGCGCCACCGCCCAGTCCGACGATCACATCGCTGCGGGTGAACCCGGTCTGCCCCAGCACCGACCAGCAGTACGCGGCGACCTCGGCGCTCTTCGCCTCCTCGGCGTTCGGCACCTGCAGCACGATGGCCTCGTAGCCCTCGCCGGCCAGGTCGTCACGGATCGCGTCCGCCGTGGCGGCCAGCGCCTCCGGGTGGATCACCGCCACCCGCTTCGCCCGGGTACCGACCAGCGGCGCCAGCTCACCCAGCAGCTGGTGCCCGATCAGCACCTCGTACGCGTCATGGCCGGCGCCGGCGCCGACGTTGATCCTGACGGTCGTGTCACTCATGGGGGGTCTTCAGCTCCAGTGCTTCCAGTACGGCGTCCGCGACCTGCTCCGGGCTGCGCCCGGCGGTGTCGACGACGGCGGTGGCCACCTCCAGATAGAGGGGGCGGCGGGCCTCCATCAGCTCGCGCCAGCGGGCCCGCGGGTTGACGGCCAGCAGCGGGCGCGGGGCGTCCAGGCCGACCCGCTTGACCGCGTCGGCGAGCGGGACCTCCAGGAAGGCCACCGGCAGCCCGTGCAGCAGCACGCGGGTGGCCTCGGCCATCACCGCGCCGCCGCCCAGCGCCAGCACCCCGTCGTGTCCCTCGGCGGCCGCGCGCACGGCCTGCGCCTCCAGCGCGCGGAAGTGCGGCTCGCCCTCGTCGACGAAGATCTCCGGGATCGGCTTGCCGGCCGTCGCCTCGATGTCGGCGTCGGTGTCCCGGAAGCCCACGCCCAGGCGCTCGGCCAGCACCCGCCCGACAGTGGACTTGCCGCTGCCGGGCGGGCCGACCAGCACCACCAGGGGTGTGGTCATCGGACGATCAGGTGGTCGAGGTAGCCCTGCACGTTGCGGCGGGTCTCGGAGACGTTGTCGCCGCCGAACTTCTCGCCGACCGCGTCCGCCAGCACCAGCGCGACCATCGCCTCGGCGACGATGCCCGCGGCCGGCACCGCGCAGACGTCCGAGCGCTGGTGGTGCGCCTTGGCCGGCTCGCCGGTGCGCACGTCCAGGGTCTGCAGCGCCCGCGGCACGGTCGCGATCGGCTTCATCGCGGCGCGCACCCGCAGCACCTCGCCGGTGCTCAGGCCGCCCTCGGTGCCGCCGGAGCGGCCGGAGGTGCGCTTGACGCCCTCGGCGGTCGGGACGATCTCGTCGTGCGCCTGGGAGCCCGGAACCCGGGCCAGCTCGAAGCCGTCGCCGACCTCGACGCCCTTGATCGCCTGGATGCCCATCAGCGCGGCGGCCAGCCGCGCGTCCAGCCGGCGGTCCCAGTGCACGTGCGAGCCGAGGCCCACCGGCACGCCGTACGCCAGCACCTCGACCACGCCGCCCAGGGTGTCGCCGTCCTTGTGGGCCTGGTCGATCTCCGCGACCATCGCCTTCGAGGCGTCCTCGTCCAGGCAGCGCACCGGGTCGGCGTCCAGCCGGGCCTCGTCCGAGGGCAGCGGCACCACGCCGGCCGGCGCCTTGGCGGCGGCCAGCTCGACCACGTGGCTGACGATCTCGATCCCGGCCACCTCGCGCAGGTAGGCGCGGGCGACGGCGCCCAGCGCGACCCGGGCGGCCGTCTCACGGGCGCTGGCGCGCTCCAGGATCGGCCGGGCCTCGTCGATCGAGTACTTCTGCATGCCGGCCAGGTCGGCGTGGCCGGGCCGGGGGCGGGTGAGCGCCTCGTTGCGGGCCAGGCCCGCCAGCACCTCGGGGTCGACCGGGTCGGCCGACATGACCTGCTCCCACTTCGGCCACTCGGTGTTGCCGACCATGATCGCGACCGGGCTGCCCATGGTCAGACCGTGCCGGACGCCGCCGAGGAAGGTCACCTCGTCCTGCTCGAACTTCATCCGCGCCCCGCGGCCGTAACCGAGCCGGCGGCGCGCCAGCGCGTCGGCCACCACGTCGGTGGTGACCGGTACACCGGCGGGCAGGCCTTCCAGCGTCGCGACGAGTGCGGGGCCGTGCGACTCCCCCGCCGTCAGCCAGCGCAACGTACCCAACGGAGCTCCTTCATCAGCGGACCGGACCTCGGCACCGCCGGGGCCCGCCCCGGGCGTGCCTTGTCCCTGAATCCTTTCATGCCCCAGCAGCACCCGGCGGCACAGTCCGCGTGACGGACAGCAACCGGCCACCATCCGGCCGGAACGCCCTCCCGGAACCCGCCGACGGTCCGGGCGATCCGCGGGGCCGGCCCCCGGGCTCAGTGACCGGCGAGCGCCTTCTCCCCCGCCGCGCGCATCGCCGCCAGCGGCCCGGGCGTCCGCCCGGTGAAGGCCTCGCTCTGCAGCACGGCCTGGTGCACCAGCAGGTCCAGCCCGCCCAGGACGGTCGCCCCGCGCGCGGCGCAGGCCGCCGCCAGGGCCGTCGGCCACGGGTGGTACAGCACGTCGAAGAGTGCGCCCGGCTCGGCGGGCAGCGCCCCGGCGAACGCGTCGGTCGCGCCGACCGGCGTGGTGGAGACGGTGAGCGGCCGGGCCAGCGCCTCGGCGCCGCGCTCCCAGTCGGCGGTGCGGACGGCCACGCCGAGCCGCTCGCCCAGTACGGCCATCTCCCGGGCCCGCTCGGCGCCGCGCACGTAGACCGTCACCTCGCCCGTGCAGATCTGGGCGAGCGCGGCCAGCGCCGAGGAGGCGGTGGCCCCGGCACCAAGGACGGCCGCCTCCGGCACCTCGGTGATCCCGCGCTCGCGCAGCGCGTTGACCAGCCCGGGAACGTCGGTGTTGTCCCCGGTGCGCCGGCCGTCGGCGGTGAACACCACGGTGTTCACCGCGTCCACCGAGCGGGCCGTCGCGCTGACCTCGTCGAGCAGCGGGATGATCGCCCGCTTCAGCGGCATGGTCAGCGACAGCCCGGCCCACTCGGCCTCGTCCAGCGCCGCGACGAACCCGGGCAGCCCGGCCTCGTCGACCTCGAAGCGGTCGTAGCGCCAGCCGTCCAGCCCGAGCGCCGCGAAGGCCGCCCGGTGCAGGTCCGGCGAGAGCGAGTGGGCGATCGGCGAGCCGAGTACGGCCGCCCGGTGCTTGCTGGTCAACGCTGCCTCTCCGCGAACTGTCGTACGGCCGTGGCTACTTCTTGGTGGTGCAGTGGCCGCGCGCCTCGTCGAAGCTCTGCCCGGCCGCCTGGCAGTACTCCTTGACGTTGGCGTAGTGCTCCTTGCTCGTCTCGGCGAACCGGGTCTCGGTCGGGGACATCGCGATGAAGTACAGCCACTTCCCGTCCGCCGGGTGCAGCACCGCGCTGAGCGCTTCGTCGCCGGGGTTGGAGATCGGCCCGGGCGGCAGGCCCGGGTTGATGTAGGTGTTGTACTTGTTGGACGCGTCGTCCATGTCCTTCTTGTCGAGGTCCTTGCGGTTCAACGAGTACTGGAGCGTGGTGTCCATGCCGAGCCGGTGGTTGATCTCGCCGCCGGCGGCCAGCCGGTTCTGGATGGTCTTGGCCATCTTGGCGAAGTCCCCCGGGTTGTTGCCCTCGCGCTGGAGGATGCTCGCCTCGATGAGCACCTCGTAGCCGGTCTTCAGGCCCACCGAGGCGGCCTGGGCGTCCAGGCCCGCGTACTTCTCGGTGGCGTTCTTCACCATCTGCTTGAGCAGGTCCTCGGGCTTCATGCCCTCGGAGACGTTGTAGCGGGTCGGCCAGAGGAAGCCCTCGATGTTGCCGTTCGCGTACGGCGGCAGGCCGAGGTCGTTGACCTGGGCCTTGGCGACGCCCGCCGTGGTGCCCGGCTGCAGCTTCAGCTTGGTGTCGATGAGGGTGTAGATCTCGGTGGAGTTCTTGCCCTCGGGGACGACGATCGCTGCGCCGCCCGCCTGGGCGAGCAGCTCCTTGAGCGCGGAGGCGGCCGGCATCTCCTTCTTCAGCTGGTAGTAGCCGTACTGGACGGTGTTGCACTTGGGCTCGGCCTTGCACGCCTCGCTGTACGCGTCGACGCTCTTGACCACGCCGGCGTTCTTCAGCACCAGGCCGATCTGCCCGGCGACCGCGCCCTTCTTGACCTCGATCTGGACGGAGCCGGTGCCCTCCCCGGTGAAGTCCGGCGCCGGGCCGAAGTGGTTCTGGTAGAAGCCGTAGCCCCACCAGCCGGCCCCGCCCATGGCGCCGAGCAGCACCAGGGCGACCAGCAGGCAGGCGCCGCCGTTGCGGCGGCCCGACTTCTTGCCCTTCTCCTTGCGCTTCTTCTGGGCCTCGCGGGAGTCGTCCTGCTCCCCGAGGAAGCCGGCCTCCGCGGCCTCGGCGTGCTCGTCGAGGTAGCCGGCGTCCTCGTGGCGGCCGTCCTCGTGGCCGTCCCACTCGTCCGTGCCGCCCTCGTGCGCGGCGCCGACCGGATCGGCGCCGGCCTCCAGCGCGGCGGCCTCGGCCTCCCAGTCGATCCCGTCCGGGCCGGGGCCGGAGGCCGGCGCGGGCTCCGGGGCCGGCTGCTGCCGGGCCCGACGGCGCGGCGCCTGCGGCTGCTGGGACGGCTGCTGCTGCGGGACCTGTTGCTGGGGCGCCGGCTCCTGCTGGACCTGCTGCTGGGGCGCCTGCTGACCGCCGGGGAAGCCCTGCTGCGGGTAGCCCTGCTGCGGCATCTGCTGCTGGGGCTGGGGGGCCTGCTGCTGCGGGTAACCCTGCTGCTGCGGCTGCGCGTACCCCTGCTGGGGGTAGCCCTGCTGCGGCATCTGCTGCGGATAGCCCTGCTGCGGCATCTGCTGCTGCGACATCTGCTGCTGCGGCATCTGCTGCTGGTAGCCCTGCTGCGCCATCATCTGCTGCTGCATCTGCGGCGTCATCTGCTGCTGCGCGTACCCCTGCTGCACGTCCCCGTACGGCTGCTGGACCGGCTGGCCCTGCTGCGGGTACTGCTGCTGCCACTGGCCGTCCTGCTGGCCGGGGACCGGCTGTCGGCCGTCGTACCCGGGATCACCGGGGTGCCACGGCTCGCCCTGGGGGTTGTAGCCCCCACCCAGATCGGTCATCGATCCCCTTAACCGACGGTGACGACCGGAGGATCGAACCGGCCGTCCGGGACGACGCCGTCCCGGCTGAATCTCGAACCGGCGTGCTAGCGCAGCGCCTGGAGGGAGACGTTACCGTACCGCAGCCTTACCCCCGGCCGGGCGCCCGCGCCGTCGGTGGACGATCTCACCGACGGCGCACAACTCCGTTACGGCGTCCCCCCACCGGCGCCGGAGGGCGCCCCGGCCCCGCCCGCGGCCCCCGGCCCTGAGGCCGCCGGGGAGTCCGGGCCGGCGGCCGCGCCCGAGGCCGGGGCGCTCGACTTGGCCGTCGCCCGGTTGGCGTTGAACTCCGCCACGTTGCGTTGCTGCACGTCGAAGCTGTCGGTGAAGCGGGTGTCCCCCGGCTTCACGGTGACGAAGTACAGCCAGTCCCCCGGCGTCGGGTCCAGCGCCGCCATGATCGCCTGCCGTCCGGGGTTGGAGATCGGGCTCGGCGGCAGCCCGGGGTGCAGGTAGGTGTTGTACGGGGAGTCCAGCCTGGTGTCGGTCACCGAGGTGTTCAGGGTCGAACGGCCGAGCGCGTAGTTGATGGTGGAGTCCAGCTGCAGGGGCATAGCCCTGGCCAGCCGGTTGTAGATCACCCGGGCCACCTTGCCCATGTCCTCGGTGTTGTCGGCCTCACCCTGGACCATGCTGGCCACGGTGACCAGCCCGTACACGCTCTGCCCCAGGTTCTGGGCGACCACGGTGGCGTCGTCCCGGCTGAACTCCTTGCCGGCCCGGTCCACCATCTGCTTCAGCAGGTCGATGGCGCTGGTGCCCTCGGTGACGCTGTACGTCGCCGGGAACAGGTAGCCCTCCGGGCTGCCGTTGGTGAAGTCCGGCAGGCCGAGTTCGGCGCCCTGCTCCTGGGCGGTCCGCTGGGCGGTGCCCGGGGGCAGGTTCAGCTTCTTGTCGATGGCCGCGTAGATCTGGTAGCCGCGCCAACCCTCGGGAATGGTCAGGCCGTTGGCGTTGGCCGGGTCGATCAGGACCGCCAGCGCCGCCGCGGCCGACATCTTCAGCTTCAGCGTGTACGTCCCCGGCTGGATCCGCCCGGCCGCGGCCGCGCTGCCCTTCGCGGCCCGGGTGAAGGCGAGCGAGCTGGCCACCACCCCGTTGCGGACCAGCGC
Organism: Kitasatospora sp. NPDC048298; assembly: GCF_043201465.1. NCBI lineage: Bacteria > Bacillati > Actinomycetota > Actinomycetes > Kitasatosporales > Streptomycetaceae > Kitasatospora > Kitasatospora sp. NPDC048298. Next base: position 192,918 of record NZ_JBICYZ010000005.1, on the reverse strand, counting down.
GGACGCGATCTGGGACAGGCCCGCACCCTCCGGCACCGAGACCTGCACGCTGCCGGTGCCCTGCCCGGCGAAGTCGGCGGCGGCCGGGGGCCTGCGCTGCGCCTGGACCCAGGTGTACCCGGTCAGCCCGATCCCGCCGAACACCGCGATCAGCGCGAACGCGGTGAGCCCGCAGGCCAGTCCGTTGCGCCGTCGGTGCGGATCCGGCGCATCGAAGCGCGGACGGGGCGCACCCGGCGGGCGGCCCTCCGGCTCCAGCACGGGCGCACCCAGGTGCCCGGGGGTGAGCCCTGGGTGGAAGTCCTGGTCGGTCATGACTCTCGCCCCTTCGGCGGTCCCGAACCGGTCCGGATCGATACGGACCGATCCGGACCGGACAGGGAGACGAACGAGAAGGGGCCCGTGCGGACGCGTCCGCACGGGCCCCTCGACGGGACGTTAGACCAGGCCGGTCAGCCGACCGCCTCGACGCTCTCACCCGGCGGGCGTCCGCTCACCCGTTCGGACTCAAGGGCGGTCTGGAGGATCACCACCGCGGCGGCCTGGTCGACCACCGAGCGGCCCTTCTTCGCCTTGACCCCGGACGCGCGCAGCCCGTGGGTCGCGGTGACGGTCGACATCCGCTCGTCCACCAGCCGCACCGGCACCGGGTAGACCCGGTTCGCCAGCCGGGCCGCGTACGCCCGGACCTTCTCCGCCGCCGGGCCCTCCTTGCCGCTGAGCGAGCGCGGCAGCCCGACGATCACCTCCATCGCGCCGTACTCGTCGACGATGGCGGCGATCCTGGCCTGCGACTTCACCCCGGCCGGGACGGTCTCCACGGGCGTGGCGAGCACCCCGTCGGGGTCGCAGGACGCGACCCCGATCCGGGCGTCCCCGACGTCGACGGCGATCCGCCGCCCACGCCGGAAGGGCCTCTCCTCCTGCTCCATCAGCTGGCGCGCTCCGCGACCAGACCGCGCACCGCGGCGATGGCCTCGCCGACCGCGGCCGGGTTGGAGCCGCCGCCCTGGGCGACGTCGTCCTTGCCGCCACCGCCGCCGCCGAGGGTCTTGGCGGCGGTGCGGACCAGCTCGCCGGCCTTGATGCCGCGGCCGCGGGCGTCCTCGTTGGTGGCGATCACGGTCAGCGGGCGGTCGTTCGCCACGGTGAAGGCGGCGACCACGGCCGGGCGCGAACCCAGGCGGCCGCGCACGTCCAGGACCAGCTTGCGCAGCTCGTCCGCGCCCACGCCGTCGGCGACCTGAGCGGCGACCACGGCGATGCCGTGCACGTCCTCGGCCGAGTCGGCCAGGCCCGCCGCGGCGGCCAGCACCTTCTCGGCGCGGAAGCGCTCGATCTCCTTCTCGGCGTCCTTGAGCTTGGCGAGCATGCCCGAAATCTTCTCCGGCAGCTCCTCCGGGCGGCCCTTGACCAGCTCGGTGAGCTGGGAGACCACGGTGTGCTCACGGGCCAGGAAGCGGTACGCGTCGGAGCCGACCAGCGCCTCGACGCGGCGCACGCCGGAGCCGATCGAGGACTCGCCGAGCAGCTTCACCAGGCCCAGCTGGGCGGTGTTGCCGACGTGGGTGCCACCGCACAGCTCCTTGGAGAAGTCGCCGATGGTGACGACCCGGACCTCGTCGCCGTACTTCTCGCCGAACATCGCGATGGCGCCGGCCTTGCGGGCCTGGTCCATCGTCATGACCTCGGCGGTGACCTCCAGCTCGCGGGTCAGCACGTCGTTGATCTTCTGCTCGACGTCGACCAGCACGCTGCCGGGGACGGCGGCGGGCGAGCCGAAGTCGAAGCGGAAGCGGCCGGGGGCGTTCTCGGAGCCGGCCTGGGCGGCCGTCGGGCCGAGCGCGTCACGCAGCGCCTGGTGGGTCAGGTGGGTGGCCGAGTGGGCGCGGGCGATCGCCCGGCGGCGCTCGGTGTCGATCGTGGCGTACGCCGAGGCGCCCAGCACGACCTCGCCGAACAGCACCCCGCCGGAGTGCACGATGACGCCCGGGACGGGCTGCTGCACGTCGCGGATCTCCACCACCGCGCCGGACTCCAGCCGGATCCGGCCCTGGTCGGCGAGCTGGCCGCCGCCCTCGGCGTAGAACGGGGTGCGGTCGAGGATGATCTCGACCTCGTCGCCCTCGGAGGCGGCCGGCGAGGGAACGCCGTCCACCAGCAGGCCGACCACGGTGGCCTCGCCCTCGGTGAGGGCGTAGCCGGTGAAGACGCTGGCACCGGACTTGTCGGCGACCTCGCGGTACGCGGCGACGTCGGCGTGGCCCATCTTCTTGGCCTTGGCGTCCGCCTTGGCGCGGTCCCGCTGCTCCTGCATCAGGCGGCGGAAGCCGGCCTCGTCCACCTGGAGGCCCTGCTCCTCGGCCATCTCCAGGGTGAGGTCGATCGGGAAGCCGTAGGTGTCGTGCAGCTTGAACGCCTGCTCGCCGGAGAGCACCGCGCCGCCGGACTGCTTGGTCTCGGTGACCGCGACGTCCAGCAGGTTGGTGCCGGCCTTCAGGGTCTGGAGGAAGGCCGCCTCCTCGCCGACGACGACCGTCTCGATGCGCTTGCGGTCGGCCTCCAGCTCGGGGTACTGCGGGGCCATCGCCTTGATCGCGACGTCGATGAGCTCCTTGGACACCGGCTCGGTGGCGCCCAGCAGGCGCATGTTGCGGATGGCGCGGCGCAGGATGCGGCGCAGCACGTAGCCGCGGCCCTCGTTGCCCGGGGTGACGCCGTCGCCGACCAGCATCAGCGCGGTGCGGATGTGGTCGGTGACCACGCGCAGCGAGACGTCCGACTTGTGGTCGGCGCCGTAGCTGTGGCCGGTGAGCTCGGCGGCGCGGTCGAGGATCATCCGGCTGGTGTCGATCTCGAAGAGGTTGTCGACGCCCTGCAGGACGGCGGCGAGGCGCTCCAGGCCGAGGCCGGTGTCGATGTTCCTGCTCGGCAGGTCGCCGAGGATCTCGAAGCCGTCCTTCCCGTCGCCGTGGCCGCGCTCGTACTGCATGAAGACCAGGTTCCAGATCTCCAGGTAGCGCTCGCCGTTGACGGCCGGGCCGCCCTCCTCGCCGTACGCGGGGCCGCGGTCGTAGTTGATCTCCGAGCACGGGCCGCACGGGCCGGGGACGCCCATCGACCAGAAGTTGTCCTTCATGCCCAGGCGCTGGATGCGCTCGGAGGGCACGCCGATGACGTCACGCCAGATCTGCTCGGCCTCGTCGTCGTCCTTGTAGACGGTGATCCAGAGCTTCTCCTTCTCCAGGCCGTAGCCACCGTCCGCGACGGGGCTGGTGAGCAGCTCCCACGCGAACTTGATGGCTCCTTCCTTGAAGTAGTCGCCGAAGGAGAAGTTGCCGCACATCTGGAAGAAGGAGCCGTGCCGGGTGGTCTTCCCGACCTCCTCGATGTCCAGGGTGCGCACGCACTTCTGGACGCTGGTGGCGCGCGAGAACTGCGGCTTGACCTCGCCCAGGAAGTAGGGCTTGAACGGCACCATGCCGGCGTTGACGAGCAGCAGGGTGGGGTCGTCGGCGACCAGGGACGCCGACGGAACGACGGTGTGGCCGCGCTCCTCGAAGAAGCGCAGCCAGCGGCGGCGGATCTCAGCCGACTCCATTATTGGTCCTTCCGGTTCGGGGTGCCGCCCCGCGGCGGCAGGGCACGGCGGGGCGTTTCTTCAGTGGTCTGGGGGGTGGTACGGGCGCCGTCGGGTACGGAACGGGCGCGGGACGGAGGCAGGGCGGCGGCCGGGCTACCGGGCGCCGCCGAGATAGCTCGGTACTGCGGCTCCCGCGAGGGGGGCAGCGCGGAGCGCTTCCCAAGAAGGGTGGTGGTGGGCGACGGGTGGGCACCGCGGGCCCCGCGGGGCTCCGCCACGGCGGTGCCGTGCAGCCCGAGGTCGTCCTTCAGCTGCTCCTCGCGCTCGGCCATTCCGGCCCTCACGTCCTGGGCGAACTGCTTGGCCAGGTCCCCCAGGTGCAGCGCACCGCGCGCGGCGGTGCCGGAGAGACTGTCCGGGGTGAGCCGCTGCGCGGCCTCGTTGGCCTTCTTCATGGCCCAGACGGTGGCGCCGGCGCCGACCGCCATCCAGAAGACGCGTCCCATGCCGTCAGCCCCTCACCGCACGCCGGACCCGGGAGAGCAGGCCGGTCCTGGGCGCGGTCGCGGCGCGCACCTCGGCCCGGACCAGCCGGGCCAGCTCCTCGCGCTCGCCGGCCTGCGACGGCACCGGCGGCAGACCGCCCTGCTGCCGCGCGACGGCCTTGCGCACGCCGTAGCTGAACGCCGCGACCTTGACCAGCGGTCCGCCCAGGGTGGCGGCCACGGTGGAGGAGAGCGCGTTGGCGTTGGCGGCGGCGTCCTGCACGTTGGCGGTGATCTCGTCCACCCGCTCCAGCTGCTGGTTGGCGCTGCGCACGGCGGCGCCCGCGTCGGTCAGCAGCGGGACGGCCTGCTCGGTCACCGCGGAGACCAGGACGGCGGCCTCCTTGAGCACCCGGGAGAGGCGGACCAGCACGACGGCGAGCAGGGTGACCAGGACCGCCCAGAACACGGCGACGAGCAATCCGGCCAGCTCTCCCACGGACACCTTGCGCGCTCCCTCGCCTTGCAGTTCTTCAGACGGAACCCTATCGCGCCCACGCCTGATTCCCGGACCGGGTTCTTTCCCCGGCGATCCGGTCGGATGTGCGATCCGCGCGCGTAACCTACCGGCCGGTCACCTCGTTCTGCCTGGCAGGCCGTCGCCCGTACGGCCCGACGCACGTCCGGACCGCGGCGGTCCGGCCTGGAGCACGGGGAGCAGCCTTTGGCCGGGGACCGGAGAGCACAGCCCTGGGAGCCCGGGGCGGGACCGGACGGTCCCGAGCCCGGCCGGCTGCCGGCCGAGGTGACGGCCTTCGTCGGGCGGCAGGACGAACTGGCCGAGCTGACCGGCCTGCTGGCCTCGGCCCGGCTGGTGACCGTCACCGGTCCCGGCGGCGTGGGCAAGAGCCGGCTGGCGCTGCGCGCGGCGGCCCGGGCGGCCGGCGCGTTCCCGGACGGCACCTGGCTGGTGGACGTGGCCCCGGTGCAGGACGGGCTGCTGCTCGGCGACGCCGTCCTGGAGGCGCTGCGGTTCGCCGACGGCACCGCCCGTCCGCCGCTGGACGTCCTGGCCGAGCGGCTGGCCGGCCGGCGCCTGCTGCTGGTGCTGGACGGCTGCGAGCACCTGGTGGAGGCCTGCGCGGACCTGGCCGACGCGCTGCTGCGGGCGCTGCCCGGCCTGCGGCTGCTGACCACCAGCCGCACCGCCCTGCGGGCCTCGGGCGAGCACCTGCTCGCCCTCGCGCCGCTGCCGGTCGACCTCGCGCCGCCCGGCCCGGTGCGGCCGGGCGCGCTGCCGGACGCGGTCCGGCTGTTCGCCGACCGGGCCCGGGCGGTGCTGCCGTCCTTCGAGGTGACGGAGGCCAACGCGGAGGCGGTCGCGCTGCTCTGCCGCCGGCTGGACGGCCTGCCGCTGGCCGTGGAGCTGGCCGCCGGGCGGCTGCGCGCGCTGTCCGTGGAGCAGGTCACCGCCCGGCTGGACGACCGTTTCCGGCTGCTCACCGGCGGCTCCCGGACGGCCCTGCCCCGGCACCGGACGCTGCGCACGACGATCGGCTGGAGCCATGAGCTGTGCACCGTGCAGGAACGTTTACTCTGGGCCCGCCTGTCGGTCTTCGCCGGCGGCTTCGACCTGGAGGCCGCCGAGTACGTCTGCGCCGGCGAGGGCATCGAGGCCGAGGAGGTGCTCGACCTCCTCGACGAGCTGGTGGCGAAGTCCGTCGTCCTGAGCGAGGACAGCGCCTTCGGCGTGCGCTTCCGGCTGCTGGACTCCCTGCGCGAGTACGGCGGCCAGTGGCTGCGCGCCGCCGGCGAGGAGCAGCGGCTGCTGCGCCGCCACCGCGACTGGTACCTGGGCGTCGCCACCTGGGGCGAGGTCGAGTGGTTCGGCCCCCGGCAGGCGGAGACCGCCGAGCGCACCGGGCTCGCCCACGGCAACCTCCGCGCGGCGCTGGAGTACTGCCTCGGCGAGCCCGGCGAGGAGCAGATCGCCCTGCTGCTGGCCGCCACGCTCTGGTTCTACTGGGTCGGCTGCGGCCACCTCGGCGAGGGCCGGCACTGGCTGGACCGCGCGCTCGCCCTGGACCGCGAGCCCACCGAGGCCCGGGCGAAGGCGCTCTGGGTCACCGGTCACCTGGCCGTCCTCCAGGGCGACCTCGGCTTCGCCCGCCCGGCACTGGAGGACTGCCGCCGCCAGGCGCTGAACACCGGCGACGACCGGGCCCTGGCCTACGCCGTCCACCGCCAGGGCTGTGTCGCGCTGGTCGGCGACGACCCCGACCGGGCCGCCGAGCTGTTCGAGGAGGCGCTCTGGCACTACCGGACCATCGGCGAGCTCAACAGCAACGTGGTGATGGCCATGCTGGAACTGGGCCTGGCCTACCTGTTCCAGGGCGACCTGGACAGCGGCGAGCTCTGGTTCCGCCAGGCCCGCGAGCTGTGCGAGGAGCACGGCGAGCAGTGGGCCTACGGGTACGTGCACTACGCGATGGCGTACTCGCACTGGCTGGACGGCGCCGTCCAGCCCGCCCGGACGCTGGCCCGGGAGTGCGTACGGCTGCACCACCTCTTCCACGACCTGCTCGGCCTCGCGCTTGGCGTCGACCTGCTGGCGCTGCTGGAGACGGAGCCGGGCAGACCGGGCGAGCCGGGTGACCTGCGCGAGGCCCGGGTGCTGCAGGGGGCCGCGCACCGGCTCTGGCGCACGGTCGGCAACCCGTTCCTGGGCTCGCGGAACTTCTTCGGCCCGCACCAGGAGTGCGCGGAGCGGGCCCTGGCCGGGCTGACCGCCCAGGAGTACGAGGACTGCTACGAGGCCGGCACCCTGCTGGACCTGGACGCGGCGGTCGTCCGGGCGCTCGGCGGCGGGGGCTCGGCGGCGGCCCCCGGGCCGGCCCCGGGCCCCCGCTCGGCGCCCCCCGCGTCGGCGCCCTCACCGGCGCGGAATAGTTGAAACTTGCCGATTGCTTGAGGAGGCAAGTAACCGCCCGGAAGGAACACCATGGCCGTCAACAACGCCGCCGACGAGTACCGCATGGCGAAGTTCTACTTCGACTCCAAGGCGTACACCGACGCGGCCCGCACGCTCGAAGGCGTACTGGCCGAGGAGCCGACCAACCTCTCCGTCCGGCTGCTGCTGGCCCGCAGCTACTTCCACTCGGCCCAGCTGCGCCGCGCCGAGGCCGAGCTGCTGCGGATCCTGGAGGCCGACCCGGCCGAGGACTACGCCCGGCTGATGCTCGGCCGCACCCTGGAGCGCCAGGGCCGCGCCGAGGAGGCCCGCCCGCACCTGCGGCTGGCCGCCGCGATGACCGGCGAGAGCATCTGACACCGGTGGGAAAAGGGACGAGCCCCCGTCGCCTCGGAAGGCGACGGGGGCTCGCTGGTGTTCGCGAAGAGCGAAGCCGGGTCAGCGCGAGTAGTACTCGACGACCAGCTGCTCGTCACAGATCACCGGGACCTCCTTGCGCTGCGGCGCACGGTCCAGGCGGAAGGCCAGGGCCTTCAGGTTGACCTCGAGGTACTTCGGGGTCTGGCCCTCACCCGCGTAGCCACCCTCACGGGCGACCTGGAAGGGGACCTTCTCCTTGCTGCGCTCGCGGACGGTCACCACGAAGCCGGGCTTCATCTGGAACGACGGCTTGTTGACCTTGCCGCCGTTGACCTCGATGTGGCCGTGGACGACCATCTGGCGGGCCTGGTAGATGGTGCGGGCGATGCCCGAACGCAGGACCAGGGAGTCCAGACGGGTCTCCAGGTCGGCGACGAGCGCCTCACCGGTCTTGCCCTCGGCCTTCTTCGCGCGGTCGAACGCGCGCGCCATCTGCTTCTCGCTCAGGTCGTACTGAGCGCGCAGACGCTGCTTCTCGAGCAGACGGACCTTGTAGTCCGAGTTCTGCTTGCGGCCACGGCCGTGCTGGCCGGGCGGGTACGGGCGGGCCTCGAAGTACTTGACGGACTTCGGGGTCAGCGGCACACCGAGCGCGCGCGCGATCTTGACCTTGGGACGCTTCTGGTTCGCCATGAACCAAACCTTCCTTGCTTACGAATACGGCTTCACCAGGTGTTGACGGAGGTCGCATGTCGCGACCCGGAGAAAACCCCGCCGCCTGCGCGATGGGATCAGCCGCTCTCCGGAGCCGGGCACGGAAGTGCTGGTCACACGGACCGACCCGGGAACCCGGGCCGCCCGCGACACCGGTGACGGTGCGCGACGCTCCTGGTGCGGGCCTCCCGGAGGAGGCCTACCGCCGATGCCCCGCTGGTGCGGCCGGTCGGTGGGGTCTCCCCCGCCGCCGTCCCGGGACATGGCACTCCGACGAAGTATACCGGTGGATCACTCGCCCTTTTCCCCGGGCTGCTCCTCGGGCTTCTTCCCGTCCTTCTTCTCCACCCTGCGCTCCCCCCGCAGCCGCCCGCGCGTCCACTCCACCACGTCCGCGTACCGGGCCTCGCCGCCGCGCCTGGTCGGCTGGTAGTACTCCTTGCCGTGCACCGCGTCCGGCGCGTACTGCTGGGCGGCGATGCCCTCCGGCAGGTCGTGCGGGTACCGGTAGCCCTTGCCGTGGCCGAGCTTGCCCGCGCCGCCGTAGTGGGCGTCCCGCAGGTGGGACGGGACGGCGCCGGCCAGGCCCTGCCGGACGTCCGCCAGCGCCGCGTCGATCGCCAGGTAGGCGGCGTTGGACTTGGGCGCGAGGGCCAGCGCGATGGCCGCCTGGGAGAGGATGATCCGGGCCTCCGGGAAGCCGATCAGGGCCACCGCCTGGGCCGCCGCCACCGCCGTCTGCAGGGCCGTCGGGTCCGCCAGGCCGACGTCCTCGCTGGCCGAGATCATCAGCCGGCGGGCGATGAACCGCGGGTCCTCCCCCGCCTCGATCATCCGGGCCAGGTAGTGCAGGGTGGCGTCCACGTCGCTGCCGCGGATCGACTTGATCAGCGCGCTGGCCACGTCGTAGTGCTGGTCGCCGTCCTTGTCGTAGCGCACCGCCGCGTGGTTGACCGCCGTCTCGGTGAGGGCCAGCGTGATGCTCGGCTCACCCTCCTCCAGCGCCGCCCCGGCCGCCGCCTCCAGGGTGGTGAGCGCCTTGCGGGCGTCCCCGCCGGCCAGGCGCACCAGGTGGTCCTCGGCCTCCGCGGACAGTTCCAGCGCGCCCTCCAGGCCGCGCTCGTCGGCCACCGCGCGGCGCAGCAGCGCCCGGATGTCCTCGTCGGTCAGCGACTCCAGGGTGAGCAGCAGCGAGCGGGACAGCAGCGGGGAGATCACCGAGAAGTACGGGTTCTCCGTCGTCGCCGCGATCAGGGTGACCCACCGGTTCTCCACGGCCGGCAGCAGAGAGTCCTGCTGGGCCTTGGAGAAGCGGTGGATCTCGTCCAGGAAGAGCACGGTCTCCCGGCCGGACATCCCGACCGCCCGCCGGGCGCCGTCGATCACCGCCCGGACCTCCTTGACCCCGGCGGTGATCGCGGACAGTTCCACGAAGCGGCCCTCGACCGCCTGGCTGATCACGTGCGCCAGGGTGGTCTTGCCGGTGCCGGGCGGCCCCCAGAGGATCACCGAGCTGGTCGCCGCCGGGCCGCGCGAGCCCGCGACCAGCCGGCGCAGCGGCGAGCCGGGCTTCAGCAGCTGCCGCTGCCCGGCCACCTCGTCCAGGGTGCGCGGACGCATCCGTACGGCCAGGGGCGCCCGGCCGGGCTCCCTGCTCTGGCGTTCCTCGGCTGCGGCGGTGAAGAGGTCCGGTTCGTCCACACCGGAAGCCTATGCGAGGCCCCGGACAGCCCGGGCCGCTACTCCAGCGCGGCGGCGTGGTCCGGGACGTACTTCTGCAGGTCACGCGGGGGGCGCTGGTAGCCGCGCGACGCGGGGCGGGGCGGCAGCTTGATCTGCGGGACCTTCGTCTCCTGGTACGGCACGGTGGACAGCAGGTGGGCGATCATGTTGATCCTGGCCCGGCGCTTGTCGTCGCTCTCCACCACGTGCCAGGGCGAGTCCGGGATGTCGGTGTGGAGGAACATCTCGTCCTTGGCCCGCGAGTAGTCCTCCCAGCGGGTGATCGACTCGACGTCCATCGGGGAGAGCTTCCAGCGCTTCATCGGGTCCTCCAGCCGGTCCCGGAACCGCCGCTCCTGCTCGGTGTCGCTCACCGAGAACCAGTACTTGCGCAGCAGGATGCCCGACTCGATCAGCATCCGTTCGAAGGTCGGGCACTGGTGCAGGAACTGCCAGTACTCGTCGTCGTCGCAGAAGCCCATCACGCGCTCGACACCCGCGCGGTTGTACCAGCTGCGGTCGAACAGCACGATCTCCCCGGCGGCCGGCAGGTGCTCGACGTAGCGCTGGAAGTACCACTGGGTCTTCTGCCGCTCGGTCGGCGTGGGCAGCGCCGCGACCCGGGCGATGCGCGGATTCAGGTACTCCGTCACCCGCTGGATCGCTCCGCCCTTGCCCGCCGCGTCACGCCCCTCGAAGACCACCACCAGCCGGGCGCCCTCGACCCGCACCCACTCCTGGAGCTTCACCAGCTCCTGCTGGAGCCGCAGCAGTTCCCTCTCGTACGGCCTCTTGGCCAGCTTCTCCGGCTTGCCGCCGCGCTGCTGCTCGCCCACCCTCGGGTCCTCCGTTCGGTCGAATGCTGATGAGCACTCACCGTAGGCGCCGCTGGCCGGATCCGCAGGTCGGCGGGGCGTGGCGACCGGGGCGGTCTCGTGGACCGGCCCTGGGAGAGGCACCCGAGGGAGACGGGCCCTAGAGGGCGAGGAAGGGCTCGGGGTAGCTGCAGAGACCGCGCGGGCCGCCGTCGTACCCCGTCAGCGGCAGCGCCTGGAAGTACGTCTCCGGAACCTCGAACGGGCCGGTGACCTCGTGCCGCCCGGCCGGCGCGAAGCCGAACCGCTTGTAGTACTCCGGATCGCCGAGGACGACCACGAGCTTCTCGCCCGCGTCCTCGGCCGCCGCCAGCGCGGCCCGGACGACCAGCTCGCCGACCCCCCGGCGCTGCCACTCGGGCGCCACCGCGACCGGCGCGAGCGCCAGCCCCGTGCCGTCGCCGACCCGCAGCCGGCTCAGCAGCGCGTGCCCGATCACCAGCCCGGTCCGGTCGACCGCCACCACGGACAGGCCGGGCAGCCAGGCGGGATCGCGGCGCAGCGCGTCCACCAGGTCCGCCTCGTCCGGGCCGGGGAACGCGGCCATGTGGACGCGCCTGGTCGCCGGGGCATCGTCCGGACATTCGACTCTCGTTGTGACCTGCATTGAGTCAACCCTCCCTGTGTCACACACCGTTGTGGACCGGCCCCGGACGGTGGGTGGACCGTCCGGGGCCGTTGCAGGTTAGCGGATGACGCGGTGTCAGGACTTGGGCTGAGCCTCGCCCTTGGCGTCCTCGCGGACCTTCGGCTGGGCGTCCACACCGGCCTCGCGACGCTGCGCCGGGGTGATCGGGGTCGGGGCGCCGGTCAGCGGGTCGCCGCCGGTGGACGTCTTCGGGAAGGCGATGACGTCCCGGATGGTGTCGTACCCGCCCAGCAGCGTGACGATGCGGTCCAGGCCGAAGGCGACACCACCGTGCGGCGGCGGGCCGTAGTTGAAGGCGTCCAGCAGGAAGCCGAACTGCGAGGCCGCCTCCTCCTCGGAGAGGCCGATCGCGTCGAACGCCCGCTTCTGCACGTCGCGCTGGTGGATACGGATCGAACCGCCGCCCAGCTCCGAGCCGTTGAGGACCAGGTCGTAGGCGTTGGACAGCGCCGAGCCCGGGTCGGTGTCGAAGGTGGCCAGCGACTCCGCGGTCGGGGCGGTGAACGGGTGGTGCACCGCGTGCCAGCCCTGGAACTGACCCTTGTCGTCCTCGATCGGCTCGAACATCGGGAAGTCGACGACCCAGAGGAAGGCCCACTTGGACTCGTCGATCAGCTCGCAGCGGCGGCCGATCTCCAGACGGGCGGCGCCGAGCAGCTCCTGCGAGGCGCGCTCCTTGCCGGCCGCGAAGAAGACCGCGTCGCCGTTCTTGGCGCCCGCGGCGGCGGCGAGGCCGGCCAGGTGCTCCTCGGAGAGGTTCTTGGCGACCGGGCCGCGCAGCTCGCCGGTCTCGGCGTCGATGAGGACGTACGCCAGGCCCTTGGCGCCGCGCGCCTTGGCCCAGTCCTGCCAGGCGTCCAGCTGCTTGCGCGGCTGCGAGGCACCGCCGGGCATGACCACGGCGCCGACGTACGGGGCCTGGAAGACGCGGAAGTCGGTGCCCTTGAAGTACTCGGTCAGGTCGGTGAGTTCCTGGCCGAAGCGGACGTCCGGCTTGTCCGAGCCGTAGCGGCCCATGGCGTCCGCGTAGGTCATCCGCGGCAGCGGGTTCGGGACCTCGTAGCCGTGCACCTCGCGCCAGATGGCGCCGATGATCTTCTCGCCGAGGGCCAGGATGTCCTCCTGGTCGACGAAGGAGGCCTCGATGTCCAGCTGGGTGAACTCCGGCTGCCGGTCGGCGCGGAAGTCCTCGTCGCGGAAGCAGCGGGCGATCTGGTAGTAGCGCTCCATGCCGGCCACCATCAGCAGCTGCTTGAACAGCTGGGGCGACTGCGGCAGGGCGTACCAGTGGCCGGGCTGGAGGCGGACCGGGACGAGGAAGTCGCGGGCGCCCTCGGGGGTGGAGCGGGTGAGGTACGGCGTCTCGATGTCGAGGTAGTCGTTCTCCTCCATCACCCGGCGGATGATGTTGTTGACCTTGGAGCGCAGGCGCAGGCCCTTGGCCGGGCCCTCACGGCGCAGGTCCAGGTAGCGGTAGCGCAGCCGGACCTCCTCGTTGACCGTGCCGGGCTCGTACTCGGCGACCGGGAAGGGCAGCGGGGCGGCCTCGGAGAGCACCTCGATCTCGCTGACGACGACCTCGACGGCGCCGGTCGGGATGTCGGGGTTCTCGTTGCCCTCGGGGCGGACCCGGACGTCGCCGACGACCTTGACGCAGTACTCGGCGCGCAGGCCGTGCACCGAGTCGAGGTCGCGGACCACGATCTGCACGGTGCCGGAGGCGTCGCGCAGATCGATGAAGGCGACGCCGCCGTGGTCGCGGCGGCGGGCGACCCAGCCGGCCAGGGTGACGGTGGTGCCTGCGTGCTCCGGGCGGAGCGTGCCCGCGTCGTGCGTGCGGATCACAGCTGCTTCTCCTTCAGGGTGGTGACGAGTGCGTCGAGGGCGACGGGGGTCTGCTCGCCGGTGCTCAGGTCCTTGAGCTGGACGACGCCCTCGGCGAGGTCCCGGTCCCCGGCGATCAGGGCGAAGCGGGCGCCGGACCGGTCGGCGGACTTCATGGCGTTCTTGATGCTCTTGACGCCGAAGGCGAGGTCGGTGGCCACGCCGGCCCGGCGCAGCTCGGTCACCTTGGCGAACAGGACGTCCTTGGCCTCCTCGCCGAGCGCGACGGCGTACACGGCGGTGGCGGACGGCAGGTCGAGGGTGATGCCCTCGGCCTCCATCGCGAGGAAGGTACGGTCCACACCGAGCGCCCAGCCGACGGACGGCAGCGCCGGGCCGCCGATCATCTCGGACAGGCCGTCGTAGCGGCCGCCGCCGCCGATCGCGGACTGGGCGCCGAGGCCGTTGTGCACGAACTCGAAGGTGGTGCGGGTGTAGTAGTCCAGGCCGCGCACCAGCTTGGGGTCGTCCACGTAGGCCACGCCCGCCGCGGTGAGCAGCTCGCGCACCTTCTCGTGGTACGCCTTGCACTCCTCGCACAGGTAGTCGCGCAGCATCGGCGCGTCGACCAGCTGGGCCTGCACGGACTCGCGCTTGTCGTCGAGGACGCGCAGCGGGTTGATCTCGGCGCGGCGACGGGTCTCCTCGTCCAGGTCCAGGCCGGAGAGGAACTCGATCAGCGCGGCGCGGTAGACCGGGCGGCACTGCTTGTCGCCGAGGCTGTTGAGCAGCAGCGAGTAGTTCCGCACGCCGAGCGAGCTGAAGGCGTCGTCGGCCAGGATGACCAGCTCGGCGTCGAGCGCCGGGTCCTCCGCGCCGATCGCCTCGGCGCCGACCTGGGAGAACTGGCGGTAGCGGCCCTTCTGGGCGCGCTCGTAGCGGTAGTACGAGGCGGAGTACCAGAGCTTGACCGGCAGGTTGCCCTGCTTGTGCAGGTTGGCCTGGAGGGCGGCGCGCAGCACCGGGGCGGTGCCCTCGGGGCGCAGCGCGAGCTCGTCGCCGCCCTTGGTGGTGAGGGTGTACATCTCCTTGGAGACGATGTCGGTGGACTCGCCGACACCGCGGGAGAACAGCTTCACGTCCTCGAAGACCGGGGTCTCGACGTAGCCGTAACCGGCCCGGCGGGAGGGCCCGGAGAGCCGGTCGCGGATCGCCAGGAAGGTCGCGGAGCTGGGGGGCAGCAGGTCGTAGGTGCCCTTGGGGGCGGTGAAGGTGCTCAACTTCTCTTCCGTCACATTCCTCGTCGCGGGAAAGCCGGGGCGCCCGCCGCCCCTGCTGCCTGTCGGAGGTAGGGGTTGGTGGCGCGCTCGCGGCCGATGGTGGTCTGACCGCCGTGGCCGGAGAGGACCACGGTGGAATCGTCGAGGGGCAGGCACACCCGGGCCAGCGAGTTCATGATCGCCTCGCTGTCCCCGCCCGGGAGGTCGGTACGCCCTATGGAGCCGGCGAACAGCAGGTCGCCCGAGAACAGCACCGGGGGGAGGTCCTCGGCACCGGGCGTCCGGAAGGTCACCGACCCCCCGGTATGGCCCGGGGCGTGGTCCACCGTGAGCTTCAGGCCGGCCAGCTCCAGCACGCTGCCGTCGGTGAGCTCGCGCACGTCGTCGGGCTCGCCGACGGTGAGCTCGCCCATCAGCTGGGTACCCAGGGAACGGCCGAGCGCCTTCTCCGGGTCGGACATCATGTAGCGGTCCTCGGGGTGGATCCAGGCCGGGACGCCGCGGGCGCCGCAGACCGGGACCACCGAGGCCACGTGGTCGATGTGGCCGTGGGTAAGCAGCACGGCGACAGGCTTCAGCCGGTGCTCGCGGACCATCTCCTCGACGCCCCGGGCCGCCTGGTGGCCGGGATCGACGATGACGCACTCCTCGCCCGCCGCCGGAGCGACCAGGTAGCAGTTGGTGCCCCAGGCTCCAGCGGGGAATCCGGCGATGAACACGCTCGTCCTTCGTGATGTGGTCGGCGACGGCTACGGGATACAAGTCAAGTGGTGTAAGCGCAGCCTACCGGCGGTCCGGGTCCGGTTGCGAACCAGATGGCGGTCGCGGGGCACGCGGCCTGACAGGTTCACCGCGTTCTTACGGGCCGGGTCCCTACACTTGGCCGCCGAGGGATGCGATGATCCGCTCCGGAATCCATCCACTTTTCCCGCACATCCGTAGGAGACACGGCCGGTGGTCAGCAGCGAACAGCGGCGGCGGCAGCTCGCCCGAGAGAAGTACGAGCGCCAGTTGGAGCGCCGCGTCGCGGCCGAGTCCGCGCGCAAGCGGCGCAACACGATCCTGGGCGCCTCGCTCGCGGTCGTGGTGCTGGCCGGCGGTGGCACCCTGATCGCCACCGGCGCGTTCAGTTCGGACGACAAGGGCGACAAGAAGGCCTCGGCCGCGAACAGCGCCCAGGCGGCGCCGACCGCCGAGCCGACCACCCCGACCCGCAAGCCGGTCGAGGGCTGCGCCGCCCCGGCGCCGGGCGCGCCCAGCGGCAAGCAGTGGCAGGCCGAGCCGCCGATGACGATCGACCCGAGCGGCTCGTACGCCATGACGCTGGACAGCAACTGCGGCAAGGTGACGATCGCGCTGGACGCGGCCAAGGCCCCGCACACCGTGAACTCCTTCGCCTTCCTGGCCGGCGAGAAGTTCTTCGACCACACCAAGTGCCACCGCCTCACCACCGACGGCATCTTCGTGCTCCAGTGCGGCGACCCGACCGCCAGCGCGACCGTCCCGGGCGGCACCGGCGGTCCCGGCTACAAGTTCGCGGACGAGAACCTGGCCGGCGCGACGTACCCGGCCGGCACCGTGGCGATGGCCAACTCGGGCCCGGGCACCAACGGCAGCCAGTTCTTCCTGGTCTACAAGGACACCAAGCTGCCGCCGAACTACACCCCCTTCGGCAAGATCACCGGCGGTCTGGACGCGGTGCAGAAGATCGCCGCCGCGGGCACCCTGGAGGGCTCGCCGGACGGCCACCCGATGGCCGACGTCACCTTCAACTCCGTTACGGTGGCGAAGGGTTGACCGACTCCGGGGCCGGGGGGGGGGGGGGGGGGGGGGGGGGGGGGGGGGGGGGGGGGCGGGGGCGGGCGGGGGGGGGGGGCGGGGGGGGGGGCGCGGGGCGGGGGGGGGGCGGGCGGGGGGGGGGGCGCGGCGCCCCCACCCCACAACCGCGCGTGGGGGGGGGGGGGGGGGGCGCCGGGGGGGGGGGGGGGGGGGGGCCGCCCCCCCCCCCCCCCCCCCACGGCCCCGGACCGAAATCGCCCGGCCCGGATGCGGACAGCACCGGTCCTGGTCGCCTATGTTGGCGTTGTATAGGGTGCCCGGACCCGCCTAGCCGTCACCCTCGGCAGCAAGGCACGGCGGACGGGGACGGCGGACTCTTTCGGTCCGTCGCACATCAACTGTGGACGACGGACGCGCGCCGCCCCGGCGCGGGCGCGACGTCATGTGGAGGACGCGCTATGAGCAGCGACCCGTGGGGCCGTGTGGACGAGCAGGGCACGGTCTACGTCAGGACGGCCGACGGTGAACGCGTCGTCGGTTCCTGGCAGGCCGGCTCGCCCGAGGAGGCCCTCGCCTACTTCGAGCGCAAGTACCAGGGCATCGAGGTGGAGATCGGCCTGCTGGAGAAGCGGGTGCGCACCACCGACCTGGCCGCGAAGGACGCCCAGACCGCGCTGGAGCACCTGCGTGCCCAGGTGGTCGAGGGGCACGCGGTCGGCGACCTGGAGGGCCTGGCCAAGCGGCTGGACACGCTCGCCGGTGAGATCGAGAGCCGGCGCGAGGAGCGCAAGGCCGCTCGCGCCAAGGCCCAGGACGAGGCCCGTTCGGCCAAGGAGGCCCTGGTCTCCGAGGCCGAGCAGCTCGCCGAGTCCACCCAGTGGCGGGAGGCCGGGGACCGGCTGCGCGCCCTGGTGGACACCTGGAAGGGCCTGCCGCGGCTGGACCGCAAGAGCGACGACGAGCTGTGGCACCGCTTCTCGCACGCCCGCTCGGTCTTCTCCAAGCACCGCAAGGCGCACTTCGCCACCCTGGACGCCGAGCGCGAGAAGGCCCGGCAGACCAAGGAGTCGCTGGTCGCCGAGGCCGAGGCACTCTCCTCGTCCACGGAGTGGGGCAGCACCGCCGCCTCCTACCGCGACCTGATGGCGCGCTGGAAGGCCGCCGGCCGGGCCCAGCGGGACATCGAGGACGAGCTGTGGGCGCGGTTCCGCGGCGCCCAGGACGTCTTCTTCCAGGCCCGCTCCTCGGTGTTCAGCGAGCGGGACGCCGAGCAGGTGGAGAACCAGAAGCTCAAGGAGACGCTGGCCACCGAGGCCGAGGCGATCCTGCCGATCACCGACCTCAAGGCCGCCAAGGCCGCGCTGCGCGAGGTCAACGAGCGCTGGGAGGCCATCGGCCACGTGCCGCGCGAGGTCCGTCCGAAGCTGGACGGCCGGCTGAACACGGTCGAGCGGGCCATCCGCGAGGCCGAGGAGGCCGAGTGGAAGCGCTCCAACCCGGAGGCCAAGGCCCGCGCGGCCGGCATGGTGGGCCTGTTCCAGGCGAAGGCCGACAAGATCCAGACCGACCTGGACAAGGCCCGCGCGGCCGGCAACTCCTCCAAGGTCGCCAAGCTGGAGTCCGAGCTGGCCGGCGTGCGGACCCTGCTGGACCAGGCGCACAAGAGCCAGGAGGAGTTCAGCGGCTGACCGCCCTGACCCGCCGAACGGCGAAGGCCCCCCGGGAGCACTCCCGGGGGGCCTTCCGCGCTCTTGCCGCCCCAGGACGGGGCGGCACCGCTACTTGCGGGCGGAGGTGACGCGGTAGACGTCGTACACGCCCTCGACGCCGCGCACCGCCTTGAGCACGTGGCCCAGGTGCTTCGGGTCGCCCATCTCGAAGGTGAAGCGGCTCATCGCCACCCGGTCCCGGGAGGTCTGCACCGCCGCCGACAGGATGTTGACGTGCTGGTCGGACAGCACCCGGGTGACGTCCGAGAGCAGCCGGGAGCGGTCCAGCGCCTCGACCTGGATGGCCACCAGGAAGACCGAGGACTGGGTGGCCGCCCACTCGACGTCGATCATGCGCTCCGGCTGCTGGCTCAGCGCGTCCACGTTGACGCAGTCGGCGCGGTGCACCGAGACGCCGTTGCCGCGGGTCACGAAGCCGACGATCGGGTCACCCGGCACCGGGGTGCAGCAGCGGGAGAGCTTGACCCAGACGTCCTCGACGCCCTTGACGATCACACCCGGGTCGCCCTTGGCCCGGCGGCGCACCGCGCGGCGGTTGTCGTGGGTCGGGGTGGCGGTCTCCGCCAGGTCCTCGGTCGCGCCCTCCTCGCCGCCGAGCGCCTGCACCAGCTTCTGCACGATGTTCGGCGCGGCGACGTGGCCCTCGCCGATCGCGGCGTAGAGCGAGGAGATGTCGGGGTAGCGCATCTCGTGGGCCAGGGTGACCAGCGAGTCGCCGGTCAGGATCCGCTGGATCGGCAGGCCCTGCTTGCGCATCGCCCGGACGATCGCCTCCTTGCCGTGCTCGATCGCCTCCTCGCGACGCTCCTTGGAGAACCAGGCGCGGATCTTGTTGCGGGCACGCGGCGACTTGACGAAGCCCAGCCAGTCCCGGGACGGGCCGGCGTTCTCCGCCTTGGAGGTGAACACCTCGACGGTGTCGCCGTTCTCCAGGGTCGACTCCAGCGGCACCAGCCGCCCGTTGACCCGGGCGCCTATCGTCCGGTAGCCGACCTCGGTGTGCACGGCGAAGGCGAAGTCGACCGGGGTGGCCCCGGCCGGCAGGGCTATCACGTCGCCCTTGGGGGTGAAGACGAAGACCTCGTTGCTGGCGAGGTCGAAGCGCAGCGACTCCAGGAACTCGCCCGGGTCGGCGGTCTCCTTCTGCCAGTCCAGCAGCTGCCGCAGCCAGGCCATCTCGTTGACGGCGCCGGCCTTGTCGTCCTTGCGGACCTGGGTCGGGGTGTCGGTACGCACCTTGGACGCCCCGGCCACCGCGCGCTGCTTGTACTTCCAGTGCGCGGCGATGCCGTACTCGGCCCGCCGGTGCATGTCGAAGGTGCGGATCTGCAGCTCGACCGGCTTGCCCCCGGGACCGATCACCGTGGTGTGCAGCGACTGGTACATGTTGAACTTGGGCATCGCGATGTAGTCCTTGAACCGCCCCGGCACCGGGTTCCACCGCGCGTGGATGGTGCCCAGCGCCGCGTAGCAGTCGCGGACGGTGTCGACCAGGACCCGGATGCCCACCAGGTCGTAGATCTCGGCGAAGTCCCGGCCCCGGACGATCATCTTCTGGTAGACCGAGTAGTAGTGCTTCGGCCGGCCGGTGACGGAGGCGGTGATCCGGGCGCCACGCAGGTCCGCCTGGACCTGGTCGATGACGGTCGCCAGGTACTCGTCCCGCTTGGGGGCGCGCTCGGCGACCAGCCGGACGATCTCGTCGTACATCTTGGGGTAGAGGATCGCGAAGGCGAGGTCCTCCAGCTCCCACTTGATGGTGTTCATGCCCAGCCGGTGCGCCAGCGGGGCGTAGATCTCCAGCGTCTCGCGGGCCTTCTTCTCCTGCTTCTCCCGCTTGAGGTAGCGCATCGTGCGCATGTTGTGCAGGCGGTCGGCCAGCTTGATCACCAGGACCCGCGGGTCCTTGGCCATCGCCACGACCATCTTGCGGACGGTCTCGGCCTGCGCGGCCTCGCCGAACTTGACCCGGTCCAGCTTGGTGACGCCGTCCACCAGCAGGGCCACCGAGTCGCCGAAGTCCTTGCGCAGGGTCTCCAGGCCGTAGTCGGTGTCCTCGACGGTGTCGTGCAGCAGCCCGGCCATCAGGGTCGGGGCGTCCATGCCGAGCTCGGCCAGGATCGTCGCCACGGCCAGCGGGTGGGTGATGTACGGGTCGCCGCTCTTGCGCTTCTGCCCGCGGTGCCACTTCTCGGCGACCGCGTACGCCTTCTCGATGTCGCGCAGCAGCGCCGGGTCGGCCTTGGGGTCGTTGGCCCGGATCGAGCGGAACAGCGGCTCCAGGACGGGGTTGAGCACGCTGGAGCGCTGGCCGCCCAGGCGGGCCAGCCGGGCTCGCATGCCGCCGGTGGAGCCGCGGCCGGAGGGGCCGAGCGAACGCGACGAGGTCGGCGCCGGGCGTGCCGGGGTGGCCCCCGAGGGCGTGGGACGGTTTTCGGGGGTGGCCGCTGCGGCCGTGGGCACAACCTCGTCGGGCAAGGACAACTCCTCGGGGCACCGGGGCCGACCCCTGCCGGGACCCGAACGGTCGGGCAGAACCGGGAGGGGATGAATCTTCATGGTACCGAGCCGGGCGCCGGGGTGTTCATCCGGCCGTGCCAGGAAACGGGAGGACGGCGGTCGGATGTTCCGACCGCCGTCCTCCCGAGGTGTCCGTCAGACCGTGACCAGCGTCTCCAGCGGAGCGCCGTCCAGGTGCCCGGCCAGCCGCTCGCGGCCGTCCAGGAAGCCCAGCTCCATCAGCACCACGACGCCCGCCAGCTCGGCCCCGGCCTCCTTCACCAGGTCCAGCGAGGCGCCGATGGTGCCGCCGGTGGCCAGCACGTCGTCCACCACCAGCACCCGCTCACCGGGAGCGAAGGCGTCGCACTGCACCTCCAGCGTCGCCGAGCCGTACTCCAGCTCGTACGAGCGCCGGAACACCTCGCCGGGCAGCTTGCCCTGCTTGCGGATCGGCACGAAGCCGAGGCCGGCCGCGAAGGCCGCCGGAGCCGCCAGCACGAAGCCGCGCGCCTCCAGGCCCACCACCTTGGTCGCACCGAGCTGCTTGGCCCGGTCCGCCAGCGCGCCGGTCAGGGCGCCGAAGGCCTCGGCATCGGCGAGCAGCGGCGCGATGTCCTTGAACAGCACACCCGGCTTCGGGTAGTCCGGGACGTCCCGGATCCGGCTGTTCAGCAGCTCGGCCAGTGCGGTGTCGACGGTGGTCACGGTTCTGTCCTTAACGGTCCGGTGGGGCCCCTGGGTCGTGCCCGGGGTCAGCGCTTGGTGGACGGACGGCCCTTGGCACGGGCGGTGCCGGCCGACCGGCCACGCTGTCCGACCATACCCGCAGGCTGCTCCTCGTCCGTCGGCTCCCCGTCCGCCTCGGCACCGTCCGCGGCCTCGGCCTTGGCGGCCGCGGCGGCCCGGTGCTGCAGGACCCGCTTGCGCAGGGCCTTCATCTCCGGCTGCTCCTCCTTGAGCTGCGCCAGCAGCGGGGTGGCGACGCAGATCGAGGAGTAGGCACCGGCCGCGAGGCCGATGAACAGCGCGAGCGAGATGTCGTTCAGGGTGCCGGCGCCCAGCAGGCCGCCACCGATGAACAGCAGCGCGGCGACCGGCAGCAGCGCCACCACGGTGGTGTTGAGCGAGCGCACCAGGGTCTGGTTGAGGCCGGCGTTGGCGGCCTCGCTGTAGGTGAGCTTGTTCTGCTTGGTGATCCCCTTGGTGTTCTCCTTCACGGTGTCGAAGACGACGACCGTGTCGTAGAGCGAGTAACCGAGGATGGTCAGGAAGCCGATCACCGTACCCGGGGTGACCTCGAAGCCCACCAGGGCGTACACGCCGATGGTGATCAGGAGGTCGTGGATGAGGGCGACCAGGGCGGAGACCGCCATCCGCCACTCGAAGGCGATCGCCAGGTAGACCGTCACCAGGACCATGAAGACGATCAGACCGGTGAGCGCCTTCTGGGAGATCTGCTTGCCCCAGCTGGGGCCGATCACCTGGGCCTCGACGGTGTCCAGCGGCACGCCGAGCTTCTGCGAGAGCTCGGAGCGGATCTCGTCCGAGCTCTTCGACTCCTCGGTGCTGACCTGGATGCGGATCTTGCCGCTGTCGGTCGACTGGACCAGCGGGTGCGTGGAGACGACCCCGTTGGCGGTGTCCTGCGCCTGGGAGACCGTCAGGCCGGGCTTGGACACGGTGTAGACCGAGCCGCCCTTGAACTCGATGCCCAGGTGCAGGCCCATGGCCAGGCCGATCGCCGCGACCAGCACGATCACGCCGGAGATGGAGTACCAGAGCTTACGGCGTCCGACGAAGTCGAAGCTGACTTCGCCCTGGTAGAGCCGGTGGCCCAGGTTGGAGAAGCGTGACACGGTGTCAGGCCTCCTTCACGGCGGCAGAGGAGGGGCTACGGCGACGGCTGCTGCGCAGCGGCGGGCGGGCGCCCAGCCGCTTCGGGTCCAGGCCGGACCACGGGTGGCCGTTCAGGAAGAACTTCCGGCGGGCCAACAGCGTGATCATCGGCTTGGTGAAGAGGAAGATCACCACCACGTCGAGCAGGGTGGTCAGACCCAGGGTGAACGCGAAGCCCTGGACCTTGCCGACCGAGACCACGTAGAGCACGGCGGCACAGAGGAAGGACACGAAGTCCGAGACCAGGATGGTGCGCCGGGCGCGCGGCCAGGCCCGCTGGACCGCCGGGCGCAGCGGGGCGCCCTCGCGGACCTCGTCGCGGATGCGCTCGAAGTACACGATGAAGGAGTCGGCGGTGATGCCGATCGCGACGATCGCACCGCAGACCGCCGGCAGGTTCAGCGCGAAGCCGATCGCGTTGCCGAGCAGGCTCATGATCGAGTAGGTCAGGGCCGCCGAGACGAGCAGACCGGCGATCGAGACCAGGCCGAGGCCGCGGTAGTAGATCAGCGAGTAGGCGACCACCAGGACCATGCCGATCAGGCCGGCGACCAGACCGGCCTTGAGCTGGTCGCTGCCGAGCGCCGGGGAGACGGTGGTGATGTCGCTCTTGGCGAACTCCAGCGGCAGGGCTCCGTAGCTCAGCACGTTGGAGAGGTCCTGTGCCTCGGCCTGGCTGAAGCGGCCGGTGATGACCGCGCTGCCACCCGGGATCGGCCCGTTGACCTGCGGGTGGGAGACCACCTGGTTGTCCAGCACGATGGCGAACTGGTTGGTCGGCGGGGCCTGGGCGGCCAGCTGGCCGGTGACCTTGGCGAAGGCGTCGGTGCCGGTGCCGTTGAACTGCAGCTGGACCTGCCAGCCGGCACCCGTCTGGGTGTCGATGCTGGCCTGGGCCTTGGAGACGTCCGCGCCCTTCACGGCCGCGGGGCCGAGGGCCAGCTTCTCGTAGTAGCCGTTCTCGGCCTTCTGGGAGCAGGCGACGACGGCCTTGTCCTCGGCGCCGGTCTGGGCGGCGCGGACGTCGGGCTTGGAGCAGTCCAGGGCGGCGAAGGCTGCGGCCAGCTCGGGCGGCACGGTGCCCTGGGTCATCGCGTTGCTGATGTCGGCCGGGGTCTGCGGGACGGCCGGGGTGCTCGGGGCGCCGGTGGCGGCCGGGGCCGCGCTGCCGGTGGCGGCGGGGGCTGCACCGGTGGCGGCGGCGGTCGGGCTGGCGCCCTCGGCGGCCAGCGCCTCGCTCGCGGGGCGGCCCTGCTTGGTGGCGCTCGGGGCCGCGGACGGGGCACCGGCGGCGGGGGTGGCGGCCGGCGTGGCGCCCGGGGTGCCGGTGGCGGCCGCGGACGGGGTGCCGGTCGGCTCCGGTGCGGAGATGCCGCTGGGGGCAACGGCCAGGACCGGGCGGAAGAACAGCTTCGCGGTGGTACCCACCTGGTCCGCCGCGTTCTGCCGGTCGCCGCCCTTGGGGATGTTCACGATGATCGTGTCCGAGCCCTGGGTCTGGACCTCCGCCTCGGAGACACCCATGCCGTTGACGCGGCGCTCGATGATCCCGACGGCGATGTCCATGTTGGACTTGGTGAGAGCCTTGGGATCGGACGACTTCGCGGTCAGCGTGATGCTGGTGCCACCGGCGAGATCGATCCCGAGCCGGGGCTTGGTGGTGCCCGTCCCGAACATGAGGGCGACCAGTCCGACGGTGACGACCAGGATGAGGGCCAGCGCCCGCCCTGGGTAGCCGTCGCGCGGGCGCGACTTGGGTGTTGCCACCTTGCTCGTTTCTCCCTGTCCATGCCACTTTCCCGGCCGTACCCCCGGCCGGCGATAGTCGGGACGGGGGTACGGCGGTTCTGCGGCCCTGAGGTCCTGTGGGCTCGCGGCGGATGCCGCGCGGCCGAGCGGGTTGCCCGGCCGTACTACTTGCTCTCGGGAGCCCCGCCCTCGGCATCGCCCTTCGCGGCGCTGTCCTTGGTGAGCGTCAGCGGCTTGTCCTCGACCGGCGCGGCGTCGGCGTCCTCGGCCTCCGGCTCGGGCAGCTCGTCATCGGCGGGGCGGCCGTTGATGATCGCGTCGTACTCCTGGGGGTCCAGGACGGCCGCGACGGCGCTCTTGGTGAAGTGGGTGACCACGCCGGGCGCGATCTCCAGCTCGACGGTCTCCTCGTTGACCGCCTTCACCTGGGCGTACAGGCCACCGATGGTGCGCACCCCCGCCCCGGGCTCCAGCGCCGTCTGCATCTGCTGCTGCTGCTGCTGGCGCTTCTTCTGCGACCGGAACATGAGCACGATCGCGATGATCGGGAGGAGAAGGATGATGAGGTTCACTGCAGCCAGGGTCCTTTACGGGCCGCCGACCGGCGGCCTGTGTGGTATTGGTCGGCCCGTCAGGTGAGAGGGGCGGTCCGGCGGAGTCTAGGCGACCCCGAATCGATCGGACAACGCCAAGCATCGCATCCTGCCGCCGAAAGTGGCGACCCTCCGCCTGCACAGTTTCACCGGACTTCGCTCGGGGCCACTCCCCACGCCACCACGGGAGCACCGGACGGGAACCGACCCGTCGATCTCACCCGTTCAGCCGATGGCGGTCAACCTTCGTCGGCGGGGAACAGCTCCGACTGCGCCGGAACACCTCTGCGAGTGGCCTGGACCGGCGGAGTCAGGCCGAGGTGCTGCCAGGCGGCCGCGGTGGCGATCCGACCGCGCGGAGTGCGGGCGAGCAGGCCCTCGCGGACCAGGAAGGGCTCGGCGACCTCCTCGACCGTCTCGGACTCCTCCCCCACGGCGACGGCGAGTGTCGACAAACCGACCGGACCGCCGCCGAACAGCCGCAGCAGCGCGTCCAGCACCGCGCGGTCCAGCCGGTCCAGCCCGCGGGCGTCCACCTCGTAGACGTCCAGCGCCTGGGCGGCGATCTCGGCGTTGACCAGGCCGTCGTGCCGGACCTGGGAGTAGTCGCGGACCCGGCGCAGCAGCCGGTTGGCGATGCGCGGGGTGCCCCGCGAGCGCCCGGCGATCTCGGCCGCACCGGCCGGGTCTATCTCCACGTCCAGCAGCGTGGCCGAGCGGTGCACCACCCGCTGGAGCTCGGCCGGGGCGTAGAACTCCATGTGCCCGGTGAAGCCGAAGCGGTCGCGCAGCGGCGGCGGCAGCAGGCCGGCCCTGGTGGTGGCGCCGACCAGGGTGAAGGGCGGCAGCTCCAGCGGGATGGCGGTGGCGCCCGGCCCCTTGCCGACGATCACGTCGACCCGGAAGTCCTCCATCGCCATGTAGAGCATCTCCTCGGCCGGCCGGGACATCCGGTGGATCTCGTCGAGGAAGAGCACCTCGCCCTCGGTGAGCGAGGAGAGGATCGCCGCGAGGTCCCCCGCGTGCTGGATGGCCGGGCCGGAGGTGATCCGGATAGGGGCGCCCAGCTCGGCGGCGATGATCATGGACAGAGTGGTCTTGCCGAGCCCGGGCGGGCCGCTCAGCAGCACGTGGTCGGGCGCGCTGCCGCGCTTGCGGGCGGCCTGGAGCACCAGCGACAGCTGCTCGCGCACCCGCTCCTGGCCGATGAACTCGTCCAGCAGCTTGGGGCGCAGCGCCGCCTCCACCGCCTGGTCCTCGCCGTCGGCGGCGGCCGTGACCAGCCGGTCGGCGGGTTCCGAGTCGTACATCCTCGCGGGCTCCAGAGTCTCCAGTGTCGACAAACGGACAGATCGTCAGGTGATCAGCGGGCGCGGTTGAGGCCGCGCAGGGCGAGCCTGAGCAGGGCTCCGACGTCCGGCGTCGGCTGCGCCTCGGCCTCCGGGGTGACGGCGGCGACCGCCTCGTCCGCCTCGCGCGGGGCGTAGCCGAGGCCGGTCAGCGCGGAGTGCAGCTGCTCGCTCCACGGCGCCGGACCAACGGCGATCGGCTTCTGGGCGGGGACGGCGCCGTGCGGGGCGCCGAGCTTGTCCTTGTACTCCAGCAGCAGCTTGGCCGCCTTGGCCTTGCCGATGCCCGGCACGGCGACCAGCGCCTTCTCGTCGCCGCCCGCGATCGCGGCGCGCAGCGCGTCGGGGCTGTGCACGCCGAGGATCGCCTGCGCCAGCTTGGGGCCGACGCCGGGCGCCGCCTGGAGGATCTCGAACACGGCGCGCTCGTCGTCGTCCGCGAAGCCGAACAGGGTCAGCGAGTCCTCCCGGACCACCAGCGAGGTGGCCAGCCGGACCGGCTCGCCCAGCCGCAGCCCGGCCAGGGTGTTCGGGGTGCACTGTACGGCCATGCCGACGCCGCCCACCTCGACGACCGCGATCCCGGAGGAGACGGCCGCCACGGGCCCTTGCACGAAGGCGATCATCGGACGGTGCCTTTCGGAGGAGTGGAGCGGGTGGTGGTGCGGGCGGCCCGGACCGCGGCCTCCAGTCGGTTGCTCGCCCCGCCGCGCCAGATGTGGCAGATGGCCAGCGCCAGCGCGTCGGCGGCGTCGGCGGGCTTGGGCGGCGCGTCCAGCCGCAGCAGGCGCTGCACCATGGCGGTGACCTGCGCCTTGTCGGCCCGGCCCGAGCCGGTGACGGCGGCCTTGACCTCACTGGGGGTGTGCAGGGTGACGGGTATGCCGCGCCGGGTGGCGCAGAGCATCGCGACCGCACTGGCCTGGGCGGTGCCCATCACGGTGCGGACGTTGTGCTGGGCGAAGACCCGCTCGACGGCGACCAGGTCCGGCCGGTGCTCGTCCAGCCAGGCCTCCAGGCCCTGCTCCACCAGGAGCAGCCGCTGCCCGATCTCCGCCTCGGCGGGGGTGCGCACCACGCCGACCCCGGCCATCCGCAACGGCCGGCCCGGCGCGCCCTCGACCACGCCGACTCCGCACCTGGTCAGCCCCGGGTCCACGCCCAGTACCCGCACCACTCGCTCCGACTCCCTGCCACTCGCCACTCGAAGGACCCCCGCAGGCTACCGCCCGGGTCCGACAACCCGACCGACGACACCGGCCCGGTGGTCCAGGGACCACCGGGCCGGGCAGTGAGAACGGTCACTCGCCGTCGATCGATCGATGCCGTGTCACTCGGCGTCGAGCTGCGCACCGACCTCGTCGGAGATGTCGAAGTTGGCGAAGACGTTCTGCACGTCGTCGCTGTCCTCGAGCGCGTCGATCAGCTTCAGGATCTTGCGGGCGCCGTCGACGTCCAGCTCGACCTGCATGCTGGGCAGGAAGTTCGCCTCGGCCGAGTCGTAGTCGACGCCGGCGTCGACCAGCGCGGTGCGCACGGCGACCATCTTCGAGGCCTCGGAGACGATCTCGAACGAGTCGCCGAGGTCGTTGATCTCCTCGGGCTCCTGGTCCAGGACGACCTCGAACAGCTTGTCCTCGTCCACGCCGTCGGCCTTGGGGACGATGACGACACCCTTGCGGGTGAACAGGTACGACACCGAGCCCGGGTCGGCCATCGAGCCGCCGTTGCGGGTCATCGCGACGCGCACGTCGGAGGCGGCGCGGTTGCGGTTGTCGGTGAGGCACTCGATCAGGACCGCGACGCCGTTCGGGCCGTAGCCCTCGTACATGATGGTCTGGTAGTCGGCGCCGCCGGCCTCCAGGCCGCCACCACGCTTGACGGCGCGGTTGATGTTGTCGATCGGGACCGAGCTCTTCTTCGCCTTCTGGATGGCGTCGTAGAGCGTCGGGTTGCCCGCCGGGTCGGGACCGCCGGTGCGCGCCGCCACCTCGATGTTCTTGATCATCTTGGCGAAGAGCTTGCCGCGCTTGGCGTCGATCACGGCCTTCTTGTGCTTGGTGGTAGCCCACTTAGAGTGGCCGGACATCGCCAGCTCCTTTACGTCGCCAAAGGGAAATGAACAGATGAGATCTTACCGGTGTCGCCACCGGTGAGACGCACACGGTCAGCGCGCGGCCGCGGAGAGGTGCTCCTCGACCATCCGCACGAAGTACGCGTGCACCCGGTGGTCGCCGGTCAGCTCCGGGTGGAAGGAGGTGGCCAGCAGGTTGCCCTGGCGGACCGCCACGATCCGGCTGTCCGGGCCGTCCGCGGCGGGCAGCTCTGCCAGGACCCTGACGCCCGCGCCGACCGACTCGACCCAGGGGGCGCGGATGAAGACGCCGTGCACCGGCGCGTCGTCCAGGCCGGCGAAGTCGATCCCGGACTCGAAGGACTCGTTCTGACGGCCGAAGGCGTTGCGGCGCACCGTCATGTCGATGCCACCGACGGTCTCCTGGTCCTCGCGGCCGTCCAGGATCTTGTCCGCCAGCATGATCATGCCCGCGCAGGTGCCGTAGACCGGCATCCCGGCGGCGACCCGCTCGCGCAGCGGCTCCATCACGCCGAACAGCAGGGCCAGCTTCGACATGGTGGTGGACTCCCCGCCGGGGATCACCAGCGCGTCGACCTCGGCCAGCTCCTCGGCGCGACGCACCGGACGGGCGAGCGCGTCGGCCTCGGCCAGCGCCACCAGGTGCTCGCGGACGTCGCCCTGGAGGGCGAGGACGCCGATGACAGGAGTGCTCACGGTCTTCAACCTCTATCGATCGTTACGACGGACTACGTGGCGCGGCCCGCCGCGCGCCGAGGCGCTGCGGCGGCCCGGCCCGGAAACTGCGGGTGACTACCAGCCGCGGTTGGCGTAGCGCTCGGTCTCCGGCAGGGTGTCGCAGTTGATGCCGACCATGGCCTCGCCCAGGTTGCGGGAGGCGTCCGCGATGACCTTCGGGTCGTCGAAGAAGGTGGTGGCCTTGACGATGGCGGCGGCACGCTTGGCCGGGTCGCCCGACTTGAAGATGCCGGAGCCGACGAAGACGCCCTCGGCGCCCAGCTGGCGCATCAGCGCGGCGTCGGCCGGGGTGGCCACGCCACCGGCGGAGAACAGCACGACCGGCAGCTTGCCGAGCTCGGCGACCTCCTTGACCAGCTCGTACGGGGCGCGCAGCTCCTTGGCGGCGGCGTACAGCTCGTTGTTGTCCAGGGCGCGCAGGTGGCCGATCTCGTTCTTGATCTGGCGCAGGTGGCGGACGGCCTCGACGACGTTGCCGGTGCCGGCCTCGCCCTTCGAGCGGATCATGGCCGCGCCCTCGGCGATGCGGCGCAGGGCCTCGCCCAGGTTGGTGGCGCCGCAGACGAAGGGGGTGGTGAACGCGAACTTGTCCGAGTGGTTGACCTCGTCGGCCGGGGTCAGGACCTCGGACTCGTCGATGTAGTCGACGCCCAGCGACTGGAGCACCTGCGCCTCGACGAAGTGGCCGATGCGGGACTTGGCCATCACCGGGATGGAGACCGCCGCGATGATCTCCTCGATCATGTTCGGGTCGGACATGCGAGCCACGCCGCCGTCCTTGCGGATGTCCGCCGGGACCCGCTCCAGGGCCATGACGGCGACCGCGCCGGCGTCCTCGGCGATCTTGGCCTGCTCGGCGTTGACCACGTCCATGATCACACCGCCCTTGAGCTGCTCGGCCATGCCGCGCTTCACGCGGGCGGTGCCGATCTGCGGCTGGTCTGCGGTGGTGGGGGTGGTGGACACGTGAGACCTCACTCGAAGATGAATCAGTGCTATCGCCCTATGGTAGGCAGAACGGGTGACGCCTCCATGCGCCACCAAGTCCAGCCAGGACGACGGGACACGACAATCAGGCCGTATCCGGGGGACACCCTAAGCGGGCGCTCCTTCGGGCGTGAGAGCGGGCGGCGGGGCGTCGTCCATCTCGAACGCCAGCGGGAACGGCGCCTTCCCCGCCAGCCGGAAGTACCGCACCAGACGGTGCTCGCGCACCGCCCGCGCCGCCCGCACCGCGTCGTTGTGGAACCGACGGGCCATCGGCACCCGCCGCACCGCGGCCGTCAGGTCACGAACCGCGTCCTCACCGCCCGGCTCGGCCACCAGCGCCGCCATCTGCTCCGGCTCCTCGAACACCGCCCGCAGCGCCAGACTCAACTGGCTCTCCGCCACCTCGCGCTGCTCGTCCTCGGCCTGCCGGGCCGCGTGCGCCGCGTCCAGCAGCAGCAGCGAGGCCGCCGGATCCAGCAGCGAGGACGTCGCCAGCTCCATCGCCACCGACGCCCGGCGCACCAGCTGCGCGTCCAGCGCCGCCCGCGCGGCGTCGATCCGGGCGTGCAACCGGTCCAGCCGACCGGCCGTCCAACTCAGGTACATGCCGAACAGCACCACGGCCACGCCGGCCCAGATCCAGGTAGTCACGGGCCGCTACGTTACCGGGTGTCACCGGTTCAGCCCCGGGCGGTCGCGTTCCGGTAGCTCTCACGGTCGATGTCCGCGATGTTCACCGCCGTGAACAGCCGGGTGCCCGGCTTCGGCCGGACGTACTGCGCCAACAGCGCCAGCACGCCCTCGCTCAGCGCGGCCTTCGCCTCCGGCGTACGGCCGGGGAAGATCTGGAACTCCACGAACACCTGGGTGTCGGCGGCCGCCCCGCTGGTGCCCACCACCAGCACCTCGCTCTGCCGGAACACCGTCTTGCAGGACTCCGGCTTCGCGTCGATCGTCGCCTCCGCCAGCCGGTTGATCGCCAGGCCCAGGCCCCGGCGGTCGAAGGTGCCGGCCAGGTCGGCCGAGTAGTCGACGGAGATCTGCGGCATCGTCGCCCCCGTGGATCGCAGTGGTACGGACGCCCGACCCTAACCCCACCGACACCCGGACCCGCCCGCGGGGATCAGTCCCGCGCCAGCCCGAACCGGCCGCGCCGACCGCTGCGCACGTCCTCCTCGACCACCGCCGCCTCGCCGGCCGTCACCGTCTCGTACACCGCCAGGATGTCCGCGCCCACCGTCGACCAGTCGAACCGTCGCACGTGCCGCGACGCCGCCTCCCGCAGCTCCTCCAGCCGCGCCGGATCACCCAGCAGCCGCAGCGCCATACGGGCCAGCGCGTCCGCGTCCTCCACCGGGAACAGCTCCCCCGCGTCCCCGCCGTCCAGCACCTGCTTGAACGCGTCCAGGTCGCTCGCCAGCACCGGCGCGCCCGCCGACATCGCCTCGACCAGGATGATCCCGAAGCTCTCGCCACCGGTGTTCGGTGCCACGTACAGGTCCACGCTGCGCAGCAGCCGCGCCTTGTCCCGGTCGCTCACCATGCCGAGGAACTCCACCTGCGCGCGCACCTCGGGCGCCAGGCCCGCGACGGCCTCCTCCTCGTCGCCCTTGCCCGCCACCAGCAGCCGCACCCCCGGCCGCTCCGCCAGGATCCTCGGCAGCGCCGCCAGCAGCGTCGGCAGGCCCTTGCGCGGCTCGTTGATCCGGCCGATGAAGCCGATCGTGCCCGGCTCCCCCTTCGCCGCGCCGCCAGTCCAGCGCTCGTCCGGCTCCGCCTGCGCGAAGAAACCCACGTCCACGCCGTTCGGGATCACCACCGCGTCCCCGCCCAGGTGCTCCACCAGCGTCCGCCGGGCGTACTCCGACACCGCGATCCGGGCCCGCATCTTCTCCAGCCCCGGCTGGAGGATCGGCGAGGCCGCGATCATCACCCGCGACCGCGGATTGGACGTGTGGAACGTCCCCACCATCGGCCCGGTCGCCGACCACGCGGCCAGCATCGACAGGCTCGGCGCGGCCGGCTCGTGCACGTGCAGGATGTCGAACCGCCCGTCGTGCAGCCAGCGCCGCACCCGCGCCGCCGACAGGATCCCGAAGCTCAGCCGCGCCACCGACCCGTTGTACGGCACCGCCACCGACCGCCCCGCCGGGACCACGTACGGCGGCAGCGCCTCGTCGTCCTCGGCCGGCGCCAGCACCGACACCTCGTGCCCCAGACCGATCAGGTGCTCGGCCAGGTCCCGGATGTGGAACTGCACCCCACCGGGGACGTCCCAGTCGTACGGGCAGACGATGCCGATCTTCACGGGTTCCTCAAGCTCCTTCGGACAGTCGTGCGGGCGGGGACGGCGGGACGGCTCAGGACCCGGAGGCCTCGGCCGCGGGCTCCGCGGCCGCCTCCACCCGCTCCACGGGCGCCGCCTTCACCGTCTCACGGACCGGCAGATCGGCCAGCCAGAACTTCTGCAGCATGTGCCAGTCCTGCGGGTGCTCGCGGATGCCCCGCTCCCACACCTGCGCCATCGCCTGGGTCATCGCCAGGGTGCGCTCCTTGCGGTCGCCCTCCTCGGGCACCGGCACCTCCGGGTGGATCCGCGCCCGCAGCACCGGGCCGTCGTACCAGAGCGTCGCCGGCAGCAGCGCCGCCCCGGTCCGCTGGCACAGCGCCGCGGGACCGGCCGGCATCCGGGTCTCCTCACCGAAGAACGACACCCCGATGCCCGCCTCCGACAGGTCCCGGTCCCCCACCAGGCAGACCAGCCCGCCCTCGCGCAGCCGCCGCGCCAGGGTCCCGATCACGTTCACCGAACCACCGGTCAGCGCCAGGACCTCCATGCCCAGGCCCTCCCGGAACGCCACGAACCGGTCGAACAGCCGCTCCGGCTTCAACCGCTCCGCGACCGTGGTGAACGGATAGCCCTGCTGCGCCACCCAGGCGCCCGCGAGGTCCCAGTTGCCCATGTGCGGCAGCGCTATCAGCGCGCCCCGCCCGGCCTCCAGCTGCGCCCGCAGGTGCTCGAAGCCCTCCACCTGGACGTCCCTGGCCACCCGCTCCCGGCTCCACACCGGCAGCCGGAACGACTCCATCCAGTACCGCAGGTACGAGCGCATCCCCGCCCGGGACAGCTCCCGCAGCGCGGCCTCCTCCACCCCGGGACGGACCCGGCGCAGATTCGCCTCCAACTGCAGCACCCGCTTGCCGCGCCTGCGCCACGCGTAGTCCGCCAGCCGGTCGAACAGCCACCGGGCCACCCGCTCCGGCAGGTGCTTCAACAGCCCCCACCCCAGCGCGTACGCCCAGTACACCAGTCGGTCCGTCACCGCAGGACTCCCCCCATCAGCTCCCGGCCGCCGCTCGGTCGGCCTCGAACGCCTCCCGGCGCACGGTCAGCATCCGCTGGAACACCGTCACCAGGCTGCCCGCCGCCACCAGCCACAGCGCCACCGGCAGCAGCCACTCCACGTACGGCACACCGAACTTGTGCAGACCCGCGACCCCGGCCGCCACCAGGCTGGCCACCAGCCGCTCGGCCCGCTCCACCAGCCCGGACACGTCACACGGCAGGCCCTGGCTCTCCGCCCGCGCCTTCGTGTACGACACCACCAGACCGCTCGCCAGGCAGAAGATCGCCACCGCGCAGAGCAGGTCGTCGTCACCCTTGCCCGCGTACCACATCGCCAGACCGCCGAAGATCGCCGCGTCCGCGACCCGGTCCAGGGTGGAGTCGAGGAACGCCCCCCACTTCGTGCTCCGGCCCAGCTGGCGGGCCATGTTCCCGTCCACCAGGTCCGAGAAGATGAACAGCGTGATCGTGATGGTGCCCCAGAAGAACTCCCCACGCGGGAAGAACACCAGCGCACCGGCCACCGAACCGGCGGTACCGATCAGCGTCACGGCGTCCGGGCTCACGCCCAGGCGGATCAGGAACGCGGCGAACGGGGTCAGGACACGTGTGAAGAAGCCACGCGCGTATTTGTTGAGCATGGCCTTCCCAGCCGCTCCGATCTCCCAGATACCCGCCTTGCGCAGCACGCGCGGCAGACGGGCCGGGCGGATCAGCCCGTCCGGCGCACCCATCGTAGCCACGCCGAGGACACGCTCCGGCGCACGCACCGCCGGACGCCGCCCCCGCCCACCGTACGCACACGTCCGATCACCGGCCGGCCGTACGGCACCCGACCACCCGCACCCGACCGGCCGTACGGCACGCGCCACCGGCGACACCCGCCCCTAGACTGCGAAGGACAGCCTCGGCGCCACGGGAGGAGACCCCGATGCCCGACCGCAGCACGGCACGAGCCGGCCAGGCACCCGCCGTCAGCGGCCCGAAGGACCTGCGCAACGTCGTCCTCATCGGCCCCAGTGGTGTGGGCAAGACCACCCTCGCCGAATCCCTCGCGCTCGCCGCCGGCGCCACCGGCCGTGTCGGCCGCGTCACCGACGGCACCACCGTCTCCGACCACGAGGACATCGAGCATCAGCAGCAGCGCTCCGTCCAGCTCTCGCTCCTCCCCCTCGAGTGGAAGGGCGTCAAGATCAACCTGATCGACCCGCCCGGCCACCCCGACTTCACCGCCGACCTGCGCGCCGCCCTGCACGCCGCCGACGCCGCCGTCTTCGTCGTCTCCGCCACCGACCCGGTCACCGCCCCCACCCGCGCCCTGTGGCGCGAATGCGCCGCCGAGGGCATCCCCCGCGCCATCGCCGTCGCCAAACTCGACCTCGCCCGCACCGGCTTCGACGACATCCTCACCGCCTGCCACGACGCCTTCGAGCTGGGCCCCGACACCCTCCGCCCGCTCTTCCTGCCCGTCCACCACGACGGACACCCCGACGGCAGCGTCGACCTCCTCACCGGCGACACCTACGGCGCCGCCGACCCCCTGCCCGACACCGCCCCCGCCCACGACAGCCTCGTCGAAGCCATCTCCGGCCAGGACGACACCCTCATGGAGCGCTACCTCTCCGGCGACCCCCTCGACACCGACTCCCTCGAGGCCGGCCTGCGCCGCGAAGTCCTCTCCTGCGCCCTCCACCCCGCCGTCCCCACCAGCGAGAACGGACTCGGCGCCGCCGAACTCCTCGATCTCATCGCCCACACCTTCCCCGACCCCACCGAACGCACCCGCCCCGCCCCCGCGTGCGACCCCGACGCCCCGCTCGCCGCCCAGGTCGTCCGCGTCACCGGCGACGCCTACGTCGGCCGGATCAGCCTGCTGCGCCTCTACGCCGGCACCCTGCGCCCCGACACCAGGATCCACCTCGTCGGCCCCGCCCACACCGCCGACCAGGACGGCGACGAACGGGTCACCGCCCTCACCAGCCCCTTCGGCAAACTCCAGCGCCCCGTCCCGCACGCCGTCGCCGGCGACCTCGTCTGCGCCGCCAAACTCACCACCGCCCGCGCCGGCGACACCGTCCACGACCCCGGCCACCCCGTCGACCTCGAGGGCTGGAGCGTCCCCGAGCCGCTGCTCCCGATCGCCATCGAAGCCCACAGCAAGGCCGACGACGACAAGCTCTCCCAGGCCCTCGCCCGCCTCACCGCCGAAGACCCGGCGCTACGCCTGGAACAGAACCCCGACACCCACCAGCTCGTCCTCTGGTGCACCGGCGAGGCCCACGCCGACGTCGTCCTCGACCGCCTCCGCACCCGCCACGGCGTCCACGTCGACACCGTCGAGCCCAAGGTCGCCCTGCGCGAGACCTTCGGCACCGCCGCCGCCGGTCACGGCCGCCTGGTCAAGCAGTCCGGCGGCCACGGCCAGTACGCCATCTGCGACCTCGAGGTCGAACCCCTCCCGGCCGGCTCCGGCTTCGAGTTCCAGGAACACGTCGTCGGCGGCGCCGTCCCCAAGCACTTCATCCCCTCCGTCGAGAAGGGCGTCCGCGCCCAGCTCGCCAAGGGCGTCACCACCGGCTACCCGCTCGTCGACGTCCGGATCACCCTCACCGACGGCAAGGCCCACTCCGTCGACTCCTCCGACGCGTCCTTCCAGAACGCCGCCGCCCTCGCCCTGCGCGACGCCGCCGAGCACGCCGTCATCCGCCTGCTCGAACCCGTCGCCGCCGTCAGCGTCCTGCTGCCCGACGACTACCTCGGCGCCGTCCTCGGCGACCTCTCCGCCCGGCGCGGCCGCGTCCTCGGCACCGAGACCGGCGGCACCGGACTCACCCTGCTGCGCGCCGAGGTCCCCGAACTCGAACTCGTCCGCTACCCGGTCGACCTGCGCTCGCTCACCCACGGCACCGCCGAGTTCTCCCGCGCCTACCTGCGCCACGAACCCATGCCCGCCGCCCTGGCCGAGCGCTACACCGACTGACGACCGCCCCCGCGGTCCGACGGCCCTACGGCTGGGCGGGCTTCCGGACCGGCAGCGCGCAGGCCGCCGTACCCCCCGGCATCCGGTGCCGGTTGCGCGCCACCCAGCGGTACGCCAGGCCCGCCAGCGGCCGCACCGGCGCCGCCGTCAACACGGCGCCCAGATACGCCCACGCCCCGCCGGAGCGCATCAGCAGCCGCGCAACCGCCTGCGCGCCCCCGTACACCCGGCCGGTCGGCGTCACCCAGAGCACCTCGCGCTCCGCCCGCTCGGCCGACACCTCGCCCCGGCCGCCGGCGAGCCCGTCCAGCCCCGCCAGGTCCGCGAACTGGAACGGCACCGCCGCCCAGCCCCCCGAGGCCAGCGTCTGCCGCAGGTACCGCTCCGCCCAGCGCACGCAGGACGAACAGAACGAACAGTCCCCGTCGAAGACCAGCACCGGATCCTTCACGGCCGTTCCCCTTCCCTTGCTCCACCGTCCATCCTGCCCCACCGCCACCAGGAGCACCCCGGCGGGTATCGACCCGCCCGAAGCTGGGCATCATGCCCCTCAGGCCTCCGGTGACGGCACTTCAGACGATCATCCGCGCGGGGGTGCCACGGCACGGTAACCTGCCGCTGACAAGGGGAGGAGGGGACGCCACCGTGACCACACTCGACATGACCCCGGGTGCGCAGATACCCCGGACCGACGCCGGCCCGCAGACAGCCATCACCCAGGGACTCTCCTCGACCGCCTACCGCGACGGCGAGATCGGCGCCTTCGTCGGCGCCGTCACCGACGCCAAGGAGAAGAAGGGCCGCTTCGCGCTCTTCCGCCCCAACCTCGGCGAGGCCTTCAGCAAAGCGCTGATCTCCCGCGCCCTGGGCGGCGGCCGCAAACCCCTCGTCCCGGCCTTCGGAGTCGACACCCGCCAGGTCGTCGAACACTGCCTGGCCGCCGAGGAACTGCGCAACACCCGCGACCGGCAGCTCAGCACCGTCTCCGTCGTCACCGGCGTGCTCTTCCTCCCCGGCACCCTGATCTGGCTCGGCGCCTTCCAGCTCCGCGCCTGGCTCAAGCGGGACAACCCGAAGAACGCGGCCGTCTACGGCGGCATCGTGCTCGCCGCGACCGCCGCCCTCGCCGTCCTGCTCCTGCTGCGCCCACCGGCCGCCGGCTACCTCGGCATCTACCTGCGCGTCACCATGCTCGCGCCGGTCATCGGCTGGTACCTCGCCCGCCGGATCGTCGAGCGCTCCGCCAAGGACCTGCGCTCCCGCTGGCAGTCGCTGGTCGAGGGCAGCGTGGTGGCCGCCTCCGTCGCCAAGGCCGTCCCCCGCGACGACCTCGACAAGAAGGCCACCGACCTGCGCGACAAGCTCGGCCGCCTGGACGCCGAGCAGGAGACCAACATCCACCACTACGCCGGCCCCAGGGGCATCCTCGGTGCCGGCCGCCGCTGGGGCGAGTGGCGCCTCGCCGACACCCTCCACCCCGCCGACGGCCACGCCGACTTCCGCGCCTTCCACCCCTGGGACCTGGTCCGCCGGATCTCCTCCCACCTCAAGGGCCTCGGCATCAGCCACGTCGCCAACAGCGGCATGCCCAACGTCGCCATCAAGCAGTGGGTGGTCTTCGACATCGGCGAGGGCGCCGACGAGATCAGCCGCCCCGGCAACGCCGACATGGACGGCGACCGGATGCGCGACTTCGCCGTGCAGAGCGTCGCCGACAAGCAGACCTTCTCCGGCGGCCCCCGGCACTACCTCGCCACCCAGTTCATCACCCACGACGGCAAGCTGGTCCTCACCTTCACCGTCACCGTCACCCTGCTCGCCAACGTCCTCAACATCACGGTGTCCGGCTACGCGCTCGGCCCGGTCAAGGGCGTCTTCTTCGACAAGCCCAAGGACAAGGAGAAGTCGGTCGCCAAGACCGTGAAGTTCTGGGAGGAGCGCACCGTCAAGCTCCCCCTGATCGACAACGACGAGGTCGTCCGCCAGGCCGTCCGCGCCCCGTTCTACCGGATGCCCGGCCTGCTCGGCTGGCTCGGCGGCGGGCTCGGGCTGCCCGAGCCCTTCGGGCTGCGGCACATCTGGGCCGGCCGGGCCTGGGAGAACCGCTCCATGGTCGACAACGCCCAGAACGCCTCCGTCCCGGTGCTCGCCGCAGTCCACGCGGCCACGCTGGAGTTCCTGGAGGAGCACGACCTGGACGCCGACCGCTTCTTCAAGAACCGCACCTCGATCATCAAGGCCGAGGCGCAGAGCCCCCGCCCGTACGACGTGGACACCTTCAACGCCGGCTGACCCGGCGCGGAGCACGCGAGAGGGCCCCACCGAGCATCCCGGTGGGGCCCTCTCGCACGCGTCGCCAGAGCTCAGCCCTGCGGCCAGACCTCGGCCAGCATCTTCCGGGTGTCCGCCAGCAGCTGCGGCAGCACCTTGGTGTGGCCGACCACCGGCATGAAGTTGGTGTCCCCGCCCCAGCGCGGCACCACGTGCTGGTGCAGGTGCGCCGCGATCCCGGCCCCGGCCGCCGCGCCCTGGTTCATCCCGATGTTGAACCCGTGCGCCCCGGAGGCCGCCCGCAGCGCCGTCATCGCCTTCTTGGTGAAGTCCGCCAGCTCGGCCGTCTCGGCCTCGTCCAGGTCGGTGTAGTCGGCCACGTGGCGGTACGGGACCACCATCAGGTGCCCGCCGTTGTACGGGTACAGGTTCAGCACCGCGAACACGGCGCTCCCCCGGGCGATGACCAGGCCGTCCTCGTCGCTCAGCGACGGAATCGAGCAGAACGGGCAACCGTCGTCCGGAGCCGGGCCGGTGGGCTTGTTCTCACCCTGGATGTAGGCCATCCGATGGGGGGTCCACAGGCGGCGGAAGCCGTCCGGCTCACCGACGCCCCGCTGCAGTTCCGGCTCAGTCGTCATGCTGATCAGCATATTCGCCCGACGGTGCTTGCAAAGCCGCGCGGGGCAGACTCTTCGAGAGCCTGCCCCGCGCGGTACCCGCCAGGGCGGGGCCTACAACTTCTGCCCCAGCTTGATCATCTCGTGCATAGGGCCACCCCCGCTTGTGCGGGGCCTACCTCACACCTGGATGCGACGCTCCACCGCGTCTACGATCTCGGCGATCGCCTCGTCGACCGGGACGCCGTTCTTCTGCTCGCCGTTGCGGTAGCGGAAGGACACCGCGCCCGCCTCGACGTCGTCGTTGCCGGCGATCAGCATGAACGGCGTCTTGCTGCGCTGAGCGTTGCGGATCTTCTTCTGCATCCGGTCGTCCGAGGTGTCCACCTCGACCCGGATCCCGTGCTTCTTGAGCTTCGCCGAGACCTCCAGCAGGTACGGCACGTGCTCGTCGGTGATCGGGATGCCGGTGACGGTGACCGGGGCCAGCCACGGCGGCATGGCGCCGGCGTAGTGCTCCAGCAGCACCGCGAAGAACCGCTCGATGCTGCCGAAGAGCGCGCGGTGGATCATGACCGGACGCTGACGCGAGCCGTCCGCCGCCGTGTACTCCAGGTCGAAGCGCTCGGGCAGGTTGAAGTCCAACTGAATCGTACTCATTTGCCAAGTCCGGCCGATGGCGTCCCGCGCCTGCACCGAGATCTTCGGGCCGTAGAAGGCCGCGCCGCCCGGGTCCGGCACCAGCGGCAGGCCCTGCTTCTCGGCCACGCTCGCCAGGACGGCTGTGGCCTCCTCCCAGGTCTCGTCGCTGCCGACGTACTTGACCGGGTCCTTGGTCGACAGCTCCAGGTAGAAGTCGGTCAGACCGTAGTCGCGGAGCAGGTTGAGTACGAAGGTCAGCGTGGAGTCGAGCTCCTCCGCCATCTGCTCGCGGGTGCAGTAGATGTGCGCGTCGTCCTGCGTGAAGCCACGGGCACGGGTGAGGCCGTGCACCACGCCGGACTTCTCGTAGCGGTACACCGTCCCGAACTCGAAGAGGCGCAGCGGCAGTTCACGGTACGAGCGGCCGCGCGCGTCGAAGATCAGGTTGTGCATCGGGCAGTTCATCGGCTTGAGGTAGTAGTCCACGCCCTCGTCGAGCTGCATGGGCGGGTACATACCGTCCGCGTACCAGTCGAGGTGGCCGCTCTTCTCGAAGAGCTTCCCCTTGGTGGCGTGCGGCGTGTAGACGAACTCGTAGCCCTCTTCCTCGTGCCGCTTGCGCGAGTAGTCCTCCATCGCGCGGCGGATGATGCCGCCCTTGGGGTGGAAGACGGCGAGGCCGGAGCCGATCTCCTCGGGGATGGAGAAGAGGTCGAGCTCGTTGCCGAGCTTGCGGTGGTCGCGCTTCTCGGCCTCGACGAGGAAGTCGAGGTGGGCCTTGAGCTCGTCCTTGGTCGGCCAGGCGGTGCCGTAGATGCGCTGGAGCTGCTTGTTCTTCTCGCTGCCGCGCCAGTAGGCGGAGGCGTTGCGCATCAGCTTGAACGCCGGGATGTGCCGGGTGCTGGGCAGGTGCGGGCCGCGGCAGAGGTCGCCCCAGCACTGCTCGCCGCTCTTGGCGTCCAGGTTGTCGTAGATGGTGAGCTCGCCGGCGCCGACCTCGACGTCGGCGCCCTCCCCGGCGGTGGCGGCGGAGCCCTTGAGGCCGATCAGCTCGAGCTTGTACGGCTCGGCGGCCAGCTCCTCGCGGGCGGACTCGTCGGTGACCACGCGGCGGGAGAACTTCTGCCCGCGCTTGATGATCTCCTGCATGCGCTTCTCGATGGCCTTGAGGTCATCGGGGTGGAAGGGCTTCTCGACGTCGAAGTCGTAGTAGAAGCCGTCCTTGACCGGCGGGCCGATGCCCAGCTTGGCCTCGGGGTAGAGCTGCTGCACGGCCTGGGCCATGACGTGCGCGGTGGAGTGGCGCAGGATGTCGAGGCCGTCCTTGCTGTCGATCGCGACCGGCTCGACCTCCTCGCCGTCCTGGAGGACGTACGCGAGGTCCTTGAGCTGGCCGCTGACGCGGGCGGCGATGATCGAGCGGTCGTCGGCGAAGAGCTCGGCGGCCGTGGTGCCCGTCGTCACCACGCGCTCTTCCCGATCGGGTTCGCGGCTGATGATTACCCGGACGTCCGTCACCGGTCTCTCCTGACGTGCTGGATTTCAGAGGACGCAACACTGCGCTGCGCGTGACGATGGTACCGAGAGCGCCGCCCCTGCCGTCCACCTACGCCCCTTCTCCCCCTCCCTCCGCCGGCTCCCCGAGCGCTTTCAGCAGGCGCTCGCGGTCCCCTTCCTCCCAGCCGCGGAGTTCCAGTCCGTGCGGGCGGGTCAGCCGGCGGAAGCCGCCGTGCCGGTCCAGCCGGCCGGAGACCCGCAGGGGCAGGCCCGCGAGGTGGGCCTCGGCGGCGAGCCGGTAGTCGGGGTCGGGCAGGCGGAGCTTGAGTTCGCGGACGTCGGCGCCTGCCAGCACCCGCAGCCGTACCGAGCCGGGGCCCGTGGGATCGGCGCGCTTGAGCCGGGTGACGACGCCGAGCACGGTGACGGCGACGGCGGGTTCGATCCGTTCCAGCAGGTCGGCGGCCTCCACCAGGGCGGGCAGGTCGCCGGGTGAGAAGTCGAGGTCGATCCGGCGGTCCCCGAAGCCGCCCGGTGTTCCGGCGGCGGGTGACCAGGAGACGCTGAGCCGGGCGGCCGTCGCGTCGCGCACCAACTCCTCGACGGACTGGACGAGCTCCCGGCTGACCCCGGACCGGACGGCGTTCCCGAAGGCCTCGGGCCCGCCGCTGACCCGGCGGTAGTCCACGGCGTCGCGCAGCGCCTCCAGGGCGCGGACCAGGGTGGTGACGGCGGCGCGGCCCTCGGGGGCGGGGGTGTGGGCGGTGAGGGCGGCGCCCTGTTCGACCAGCAGGACGCGGTCCAGGAAGTCCCCGGCGGGGCCGTCCAGCCGGGCGCCGAAGTAGCCGGCCCTGGTGCGGGCGGCCTTGGCGCCGGCGGCGAGCATGCCGCGGGCCGCCCGCCGGAGCCGCTCGGCCTCGCCCCAGGCGGTGGTCCCGTCGGGGCCGGGCGGTTCGCGGTGCCAGCGCAGTTCGTCGCCGGGGACGGCGAGGGCGAGCAGGATGGCGCGGGCGGAGGGGGTGCGGGAGCGGGAGAGCGCGGTGACGGCGTCGGTGAGGAGGTCGACGGCGTCGTCGAAGCCGTCTCCGGCCGGGACGAGCAGGCTGGTGCCGGGTTCGCCGTCGGGCGGGGTCCAGCGTCCGTAGCGGGCGGCCGGTCCGCCGCGGCGGAC
The DNA here is from genome assembly GCF_043201465.1 of Kitasatospora sp. NPDC048298. Lineage (NCBI taxonomy): Bacteria > Bacillati > Actinomycetota > Actinomycetes > Kitasatosporales > Streptomycetaceae > Kitasatospora > Kitasatospora sp. NPDC048298. Next base: position 150,507 of record NZ_JBICYZ010000005.1, on the reverse strand, counting down.
CCAGCCGTGCCGGGCGAGCAGGGTGGCCAGGACCTTCGGGTCGACGGTGGCCGGGTCGGGCAGGGGCGGGGCCGGTTCGCCCGGTCCGTACGGCGGTGTCATGGGTCCGGTTCCTCCCTGCCGGGGCCGGGCCGTCACGGGCTGCCGCCCGCGCCGACCCGGGCCATGATGTCGCAGAGCGCGCGGTCGTCGAAGACCCGCTCGGTGGGCAGCCGGACGTTGGTGCGCCGCTTCCCGGTGACGGGGTGGCCGGCCAGGTTGACCCAGTAGCAGCAGTGCCGCAGTTCCAGGGCGTCCGGGCGGGCCCGCAGCCAGTGGTCGACCCGGCGCGGCAGCAGCATCACGACCAGGATCCGCGGCACCGCGACCCGGGGCCGGGCGAGCTTGCGCAGGTGGTCGTTGTCCAGGGTGAAGCTGAAGAACGGCCCGGCCGGGTCGGGCGCGACCTGCTGGGTGGCCTTGAGCTGGATCTTGACGGTGACCTCGTCGTCCACCTCGTGCTCGCGGGAGCCGTGGCTGACGTGCCAGTCGATGCCGTTGTCCGGGAAGGGTTGGGAGAGCGAGCAGCCGGCCGCGGCCGCCACCGCGTGCAGGTAGCCGACCTGCAGGGTCTCCATGCAGGCGGTGACGGCGAGGTTCCCCCGCAGTACCGCCGTCGTCGCCGTCTCCTCGGGCTGCGGCTGGGTCAGTGCCATCGCCCCGTGGCCTCCCCCGGTTCCGGGCCCGTCCCGGTCCGGACGGGCAGTCGATTCGAACGGGACGGTCATGGGCAGGATCCCCGGCCGGGCTTGGGCCAAACGGGTTGAAGGGGCGTCAGGACCGGGTATCAACCGGGCGCAACGCTCGTCTGAGGGGCAGTCATGCAGCAGCACTGGTACACCGGCCCGCTCGCCTCCTTCGACACCGAGACGACCGGCGTGGACGTGGAGAACGACCGCATCGTCTCGGCCGCCCTGGTCGTCCAGCTCGCGCCCGGCGCACCGGCCCGGACCACGACCTGGCTCGCCGATCCGGGGGTTCCGATCCCGGACGGCGCCCGCGCGGTGCACGGCATCACCGACGAGCAGGTGCGCGCCCACGGTCGGCCGGCCGGCACGGTGGTGGCGGAGGTCACCCGCGCGTTGGCGGCCGAGGCGCGGGCCGGGCGCCCGGTGGTGGTGATGAACGCGCCCTACGACCTGACGCTGCTGGACCGGGAGCTGCGCCGCCATCACGGGGTGACGCTGGCCGGCGGGCTGGCGGCGGCGGGCCTGGTGGTGCTGGATCCCCGGGTGCTGGACAAGCACGTGGACCGCTACCGCAAGGGCCGTCGGACGCTGACCGACCTGTGCGCCCACTACGGCGTGGAGCTGGCCGGGGCGCACGACGCGGCGGCGGACGCGACGGCGGCGCTGGCGCTGACCCGGCGGATAGGCGCCCGCTACCCGGCGGCGCTGGGCGGGCTGTCGGCGGCGGAGCTGCACCTGCGGCAGGCGATCTGGCACGCGGCGCAGGCGCGCGGGCTGCAGCACTGGTTCGACCGCTCGGGGACGCCGGAGCGGGTGGACCTGTCCTGGCCGCTGCGGCCGGCCCGGTGCGGCTGTGGGCGCCGGCTGGAGCCGGAGCACGGGTGTGAGGCGGCGGCGTAGCGGGCGGCCCCGGGATCCCGGGCCCGGAACGCGCCGCAGGCCCTGACCGGTTTCCTGGTCAGGGCCTGCGTGCTGTCCGGTGGGCGATACTGGGATCGAACCAGTGACCCCTTCGGTGTGAACGAAGTGCTCTCCCGCTGAGCTAATCGCCCGGGCAACGAGAAGAACTGTAGCACCATTCGGGGCCGGTCGTACAACTCGCCCTTCCGGGTAGCACCGGCACCGCCGCAGAACTCGCGCTCCGCACGGAAGATGACTGCGCCTCAGCCGATTACCGACGGCTCTTCAGGCGGATTCCGGAAATACACGTGAGGCCCAGCCGATAATCGGCTGGGCCTCACGTATCACAATGCATTCCGGTGGGCGATACTGGGATCGAACCAGTGACCCCTTCGGTGTGAACGAAGTGCTCTCCCGCTGAGCTAATCGCCCGGGTGCAGAGAAAACATTACCGCATCCGGGAGGGTGCTCCGACCACCCTCCCGGCTCCCGGACCCCGCACCCGGCCAGGTCAGCTCTCGTCCGGCTGCCAGGGGACGGCCAGGCCGTAGCGGGCGAAGTACCAGCCGCCCACCCCGACGAGGGCGGCCAGTCCGATCACGGTGAGCGTCAGGTTGCGGCGGCGCACCCGGGGGTCCATGGCCCGCTGGGCGGCCTCGGCGACCTTGCGGCGGGTCCAGCGCAGGGCCAGCTGGGCCCAGACGAACTCGGTGGCCCAGATCCCCATGCCGAGGAAGATCACCAGCCAGCCGGGGCCGGGCAGCGGCAGCATGACCAGCCCGAGCACCACCACCGCGAGGCCGGCCAGGAAGATCGCCATCTGCCAGATCCGGTGCAGCGTCGGCGAGCGGCGGACGAAGGCCGGGGCCCTCGAACCGACCGCCCGCCCACCGTCGACGGCCGCGTCAACAGCCTCGGCCGCTTCACCCGTTCCCGTGTTCCCGCCGGTCTTGTCGTTTCGCACAGTCATGCCAGGAAACTAACCAAGAAGCGCCCGGGTATTGCCCGGCCCGGCCGCTGCGGAGCGAATCCGCAATGCGCCGTAAGGGGTACGACTCGCGCCCGAATCGGGACAGAGGGGTTTACATCGGTCTTGGAGGTGGGATGGTCCGTTCGCCGACGTGCGATTCCCCGAGCGCACACTGAGCGAAAGGCCATGGCGCTTATGAACACCACGGTCAGCTGCGAGCTGCACCTGCGCCTCATCGTGTCCAGCGAATCCTCACTGCCCGTCCCAGCGGGCCTGCGCTACGACACTGCCGACCCCTACGCCGTGCACGCCACGTTCCACACGGGCGCCGACGAGACCGTGGAGTGGGTGTTCGCCCGAGATCTCCTCGCGGAGGGGCTGCACCGACCCACTGGTACCGGCGACGTCCGGGTGTGGCCGTCGCGCAGCCACGGGCAAGGGGTGGTCTGCATCGCCCTGAGCTCTCCGGAAGGAGAAGCCCTGCTGGAGGCCCCGGCCCGGGCGCTTGAGTCGTTCCTCAAGCGGACGGACGCCGCGGTGCCCCCCGGCACCGAACACCGTCACTTCGACCTCGACCGGGAGCTGTCCCACATCCTCGCCGAAAGCTGACTCCGTCCGGAGGCGGTCACGCCCCGCTGTCGGCGGGGCCGCAGCCCCTGCCGTCATCGCAGCCGTCCTACTCGGGGGCACGGCAGCGGACTCAGCCGCGCACGACGCGGCCTCGGGGCCGGTGAAACGGTTCTGCTCCCACGGGAGCGGTCCCCAGCACCGCAGACGCCCGGCGCCGAGGCCGGCCATCCTCACGGGTGGCCGGCCTCGGCGCCGGGCGTCGACGTGTTCCGGCGGCCGCGTCCGCCGGGGTCCGCACACCCCGACCCGGGGCCCGCCGCCCCGGACGGCGCCCGGTTTCGTACGCCTTGACGTACTGCGTACACGCATTCGAAAGAAGGCGCCGCCCCACCGGCACGGGGCCCGGTATGGTCTGGGGTAACCGCGGACGCGGGGTATCGGAGTCCCCCTGCGCGAGGAGCCCCCAACGTGCTGATCACCCATGACACCGAGTGCGCGCTGAGCATCCTCGTGGAGCTGCTCAACACCGCGCCCGAGGTGTGCGGCGCCGAGCGGCTGCCGGACGTCGCCGCACTGGACGCCTTCGTGGTCCGCCAGGAGATCAGCGAGATCGACTCACTGACCGAGGACGACCTGCGGCGGGTGCACGAGCTGCGGACCCGGCTGCGCGAGGTGTTCGCGACGGAGTCCACCGCGGAGGCCGCCGAACTGGTCAACTCGATCGTCGCGGCCGCCGGCACGACGCCCCGGCTGACCGACCACGACGGCCACGACTGGCACATCCACTACTTCGCACCGCACGCCGCGCTCGGCGACCACCTGGCGGCCGAGCTGGGCATGGCGCTGGCCTTCATCCTGGTGGCGGGCGAGCGGGAGCGGCTGCGCCGCTGCGAGGCGCCGGACTGCGCGCGGGTCTTCGTGGACCTCTCCCGGAACCGCTCGCGGCGCTACTGCGACAGCCGCACCTGCGGCAACCGGCTGCACGTCGCCGCCTACCGGGCGCGCCAGCGGTCGGCGGAGGCCGTCCCCTCCGCCTGACCCGCCGGCCCCGCCGCTCAGATCCCGCGCTTGCGGAGGATCTCCTCGATGTCGGCGAAGTCGCCGAGGCCGTCGTCCCGCTTGCCCGCGGCCTGCTTCTTCGGGGCCCCGGGCGGCGTCGGCGCCACCGCCTGGCGCTCGGGCGCCGGGCGGGCCGCGGCCGGGCGCTCCGGGGCGCCCTCCACCGCCGCCGCGCCGCCCCGGCGGCCCACCCAGCGGGTGATGACCAGCAGGACCGCGGAGACGCCGAGCAGCGCGATGCCCGTCCACACCCGGGGGTCGAAGACCAGCTTGGCCGCCCAGTCGGCGAACTCCCCGGCGATCGTGCTCGCCAGCGGGAACAGGCCGGTCAGGTAGAGCCCGGCGGGCAGCAGGGCCACCGCGAACCAGCGGGTCGCCGACAGGAAGCGCCGCCGGTAGGCCCGCAGTCCCGCGAAGGCCACCCCGCCCGCGGTGAGGACGAAACTGATCGCCGCACTCAGCACGGAAGCGCTCCTTCGTGTTCGGTCGTCCTGGTCATCGGTGCCTTCCTCTCGGTCCGCCTCCGGGCGCACCTCCGGCCGGAGCGGGCGCCCATTAGTGGAACACTGGGGCAATGATCGATGGTTCCCTCCCCCGCCTCGAGTTCTGGTGCGACCTCCAGTGCCCGGACTGCCACACCGCGCTGGACGACGTACGGGCGCTGCGCGCGCAGTACGGCGACGCGCTGCCCGTGGAGGTGCGGCACTTCCCGCTGGAGAAGCACAAGCACGCCTACGCCGCCGCGGAGGCGGCCGAGGAGGCGTTCGCGCAGGGGCTGGGCTGGCCGTTCGTGGAGGCGCTGCTGGCCCGCACCGCGGAGCTGGACGCGCGTGGGCAGCAGGTGCTGCTGGACGTGGCCCGGGAGGTCGGGGCGGACGTCGAGGAGGTGGACACCGCGCTGGTCGACGGCCGGCACATGCTGACCGTCGACGCCGACCAGGCCGAGGGCAAGGCGATCGGGGTCACCGGCACTCCGACGTACGTGATCGGCGGGAAGCGCCTCGACGGCGGCAAGAGCCAGGACGGGCTGCGCGAGCGGATCGTGGCCGTCATCGAGGCGGCGAAGGAGTCCTGACGACACGTCAGGTCACAGCGGCTTGCCGTAGAGGCGCTCGGTGACCTCGTATCCGAGCGAGTCGTAGAGCCGGACGGCGACCTCGTTGCGGGTGAAGACGTTGAGGCCGAGGTCGTGCACCCCGGCGGCCAGGCACTCGCGTTCGGCGAGCAGCATCAGTGTGCGTCCGTGTCCCCGGCCCCGGTGGTCCGGGGATACCTCGACGCCCATCACCCAGGCGAGCGGTTCGCCGTCCGGCAGGTCGCGCAGCCGCAGTTGCACCCAGATCGAGCCGTACGGACCCTCTCCGCCGTCGGCGCCGTACAGCCTGCGCAGGACGACGCCCGGGGTGTCGACGCCCTGCGGGACGGGGTTCGGCGGGTCGTCGCCGCCGGTCCTGGCGCGGGCCTGCTCCTCGGTGAGACCGGACCCGACGAGCGACCGGCGGTAGCCCTCCGCCGACCGGGCGAGCCAGTCGTCGAGGTCGGCCGGGTCGAAGGGGCGCGCGCTCACCCCGGCGGGCAGCGCGGGGGCGGCGACCAGCCGCTTGGACATGCTCAGGGCCCGCTCGGTGTAGCCGAGGGCGACGGCGAGCCCGCGCGCCGTCGTGGCCGCCTCGGGGACGCCGACGTCCACCCTGGTGCAGCCCCAGTTGCGCAGTACCTCCTCGGCGGCCAGGGCGCCGAACGTGCCCCGGCCCCGGCCGCGTCCCTCGGTGATCTCCAACTCGGATATCCGGCCCCAGAGTTGACTGCCCTGCGGATCGGCGGTGGTGCGCAGCGCGCCGACCGGGTGACCGTTGGAGAGGATCAGCCAGCGTCTGGTGCGGCCGCCGGCCGCGGTGGGTGTCTTCGGGCCCTCGGGGCGCAGCGTGGTGGTCATGTGGTGGTCCCTTCCCCCTGTGCGGAGGGTTATCCACCCGGTCGGCGCGCGCTCCGCGGGTCGGGGGTCACGGGTCGAGGTCGTCGCCGCTGCGCTCGGCGAAGACGGCCATGGCCTTGGCGGTGACGGGGCCGGTGCCGGGCAGTTCGCGGTCGTCGACGCGGGTGACGGCCTGGACGTCGCGGGTGGTGGAGGTCAGGAAGACCTCCTCGGCGTTCCGGAGGGCGCCGAGCGGGAGGTCGGCCTCCTCGGCGCCGCACCAGTCGATGACGAGCTGCCGGGTGATGCCGGCCAGGCAGCCGGAGGCGAGGGTGGGGGTGAGCAGGCGGCCGTCGAGGACCACGAAGACGTTGGAGCCGGTGCCCTCGCAGAGCAGGCCGGCGGTGTTGGCGAACAGGGCCTCGGAGGCGCCGGCGCGGTGGGCGGCGGCCAGGGCGACGACGTTCTCGGCGTACGAGGTGGTCTTGAGGCCGGCGACGGCGCTGTGCTCGTTGCGGCGCCAGGGGACGACGGTGACGGCGGTCTCGTCGGGGCGGTGGGTGATCGGGCTGAGGGCGACGACCAGGGTGGGGCCGGTGGTGCCGCGCTCGGAGCTGAGCGGGCCGTTGCCGCCGGTGTAGGTGATGCGCAGCCGGCCGAGCGGTGCGGGGTTGGCGGCGAGGACCCGGGTGCAGGCCTCGCGGACCAGGTCGTGGTCGGGGTCGGCCAGGCCGAGGCCGCGGGCGGAGCGGGTGAGCCGGTCCAGGTGGCGGGTGACCGCGAAGGCCCGGCCGTCGACCGTCTTCATGGTCTCGAAGACGCCGTCGCCGGTGGTGAGGCCGTGATCGAGGACGGAGACGGCCGCGTCGGCGGAGTCGACGAGCGTGCCGTTGACCCAGCTCGTGGTGCGGTTGTGCATCGGGCTGCTCCTAGGCGGTGGGGGCTCAGGCCCCGGTCGGCTCGGATCCGCGACCGGACTCGGCTCCGGTTTCGGCTGTGGGCTCGGCTCCGTGCTCGGCTGCGGGCTCGGCTCCGGGTTCGTTGCCCGACGCTATCGCGACCAGGCGGGCGGCCTTCAGTTCGGTTTCGGCCCATTCGCGCTCGGGGTCGGAGCCCCAGGTGATGCCGGCACCGGTACCGAAGCGCAGGACGGGTGCGCCCGGGTCCGTCCGGTCGATCCAGAAGGTGCGGATGCCGACGGCGAGTTCGGCCTCGCCGCGGTCCGCGTCGACCCAGCCGACGGCGCCGCAGTAGGGGCCGCGCGGGGCGGTCTCCAGGGCTTCGATGATCCGCAGGGCGCTGGACTTGGGGGCTCCGGTGACGGAGCCGGGCGGGAAGGTGGCGGCGAGGAGCTCGGGCCAGCCGGCGTCTTCGCGCAGGGCGCCCTCGACGGTGGAGACCAGGTGGACCAGGCCGGGGTGCTTCTCGACGGCGCAGAGGTCGGGGACGGTGATGCTGCCGGTCTCGCAGACCCGGCCGAGGTCGTTGCGGACCAGGTCGACGATCATCACGTTCTCGGCGTGGTCCTTGTCGAGGAGGTCGTCCTCGGTGCGGCCGGTGCCCTTGATCGGGCCGGAGGAGACGGTGCGGCCGGTGCGGCGCAGGTAGAGCTCGGGCGAGGCGGTGGCGATCTCGACGCCGTGACCGGGCAGGCGGATGGTGCCGGCGTAGGGGGCGGGGTTGCCGTGGGCGAGGAGGCCGGTGAGGGCGTCGACGTCGCTGCGGTCCGGGTCGGGCAGCGGTGCGGACAGCACCCGGCAGAGGTTGGCCTGGTAGACCTCGCCGGCGGCTATGTGCTCGCGGATGCGGCGCACGCCCGCGGTGTAGGCGGCGCGGTCGAGGGAGCTGTACCAGCTGCCGGCCTGCGGTCCTCGCCAGCCAGCGCCGGAGGGCGGGGCGGGGGCGGGGCGGACCTCGTCGAAGCGGGCGCAGGTGAGCCGGCCCTCGAAGTCGTAGGCGACGGCCCAGTAGCCGGCGGAGTCGAGGGCGGCCGGGTCCGAGGTGACGTCGCGCAGCCCGGTGGCCAGGCGGCCTCCGAAGCGGGCGAGCGGGGTGCGGGGGTCGGGGTGGCCGGACACGGTTCTCCTGCGCGGTGGTGCTGGGCGGCGGTGCCTGAAGTGTAGGTCGGGGGCGCGGGGCCCGGACCGGCTCGCGCCCCGCGTACGAGCACCCGTGTGCGTCACCCGGGTGTGCGCCGGGTGACCTGCGGATGATCGTCCGGGAGCACCGCAGGTGGCGGCCGGTGACCTGCCGGGAGGGCTGACGGGACGGCACTCGTCGACCATCCCCTCGGCATGCTGCGGGAACGGATTTTTAGCTGGCCCGGGAATCCGCTAGAGTTCAACACGTCGCCAGGGAGCGCAGCCGAAGAAAAGCGGTGAAGGCCCTGGGAGACAGGCGGACGTGGCTCAGTTGGTAGAGCATCACCTTGCCAAGGTGAGGGTCGCGAGTTCGAATCTCGTCGTCCGCTCGGTGGAGAACAGTGTAGGATCGTTCTTCATGTGTTGCCTGGTGGAGTGGCCGAGAGGCGAGGCAACGGCCTGCAAAGCCGTGTACACGGGTTCAAATCCCGTCTCCACCTCCAAGAGGTTCCCCCGGTTCCACCGGGAGACCTCCCCGCGCGATTAGCTCAGCGGGAGAGCACTACCTTGACACGGTAGGGGTCACTGGTTCAATCCCAGTATCGCGCACGTCGGACTCATCGGGGTCCGCTGCAGGACCGCCGCACCCGGCGCGATTAGCTCAGCGGGAGAGCACTACCTTGACACGGTAGGGGTCACTGGTTCAATCCCAGTATCGCGCACAGTAACGGGCCCTTCAGGGTCTGCTGCAACACCGCCACACCCGGCGCGATTAGCTCAGCGGGAGAGCACTACCTTGACACGGTAGGGGTCACTGGTTCAATCCCAGTATCGCGCACGTCGGACCCGTCGGGGTCCGCTGCAGGACCGCCACATCAGGCGCGATTAGCTCAGCGGGAGAGCACTACCTTGACACGGTAGGGGTCACTGGTTCAATCCCAGTATCGCGCACAGTAACGGCCGGGGCCGCGATCCGTCAGGGTCGCGGCCCCGGCCGTTTGTCGTCTGTCTGCGGCCCTGCCCCGCCGCCGTGCCGTGTGCCGGGGAGCGTCGGGGAAAGAAAAGAGAAGAGCCGCGTACGGACGCCCTCACCGACGTCCGCACGCGGCATCTCCGCCTGCCGGGGCGCTCTGCGCACCGCTCCTCGCCCGTCCGCGTGTCATCGCGGCCGCGGCCTCCCCGGCGGCACCGCTCCCCGTCCCCAGGGGTTCGGTGCCCGTCTTCGACCGGCCTCGAGGCCGGTGTCCTTCTTCCTGCTCAGCGGGCGATCAGATCGGCGACGGCCTGGGCCTGGCTCGCCATCTGCTCCCACCCGCCGAAGAGCAGCACCAGGAGCACGGCGCACGGCAGGGCCATGGCCAGCGCCACGGCGGGATGCCGCGTGGGCTGCTCGGCGGACCGGGACTGGACGAAGGCCGGCCGACGGCGGCGGGGGGTTCCCGTGAGCTGCGGTGGCATGTCCTTGCTCCTGATCCGGTCGAGTTGGCGCGGTGGACGGCTTACCTCGGGGGACGAGCTCCCCGTCCACCGCTGAGCACAACGCTATTGGTCGGGGGGTCCTCCGGGCGTCATGCCGTCGTACTGTTCCTCGGACGTCCGGGAGGATGACGATCAGACTCGGGGCCTACTACCGCAGGGGGACGGAAGGCTCATCCGACCCCCGAGGGAACCCTGAGGGGAAACCCCGAGAAGCGCTTCGACACCCCTGCGACCTGCAGGTCAGCGCAAGATCGGACAATCGCACGGTGGCTTCAGGTGTTGCGTATCAGCACACCGCAGCGGGCAGTCCGTAAGCTGTGCCAGACAGGAACTGACGATGGCCCAACCGACGGGGCCTCACCCACCGGCTGACGGGGAACGAAACATGGCGATGATGCGGCTGAGGCGTGAGGACCCCCGCATCGTCGGGCCGTACCGCCTGCACCGGCGACTGGGCGCCGGCGGCATGGGCGTGGTCTACCTCGGGTCCGACCGCCGCGGGCAGCGCGTCGCCCTCAAGCTGATCCGCGCCGAGCTCGCCGAGGACCAGGAGTTCCGCACCCGCTTCGCCCGCGAGATCGCCGCCGCCTCCCGGATCCGGGGCGGCTGCACCGCGCGCGTGGTCGGCTCGGACATCGAGACCGAACGCCCCTGGCTGGCCACCGCGTACGTGCCGGGGCCCTCGCTCTACAAGCGGGTCGGCGACGAAGGCCCGCTGAGCTGGCCCGAGGCGGCCCGGATCGGGGCCGCACTGGCCGACGGACTGGTCAAGGTGCACGAGGCCGGCGTGGTCCACCGGGACCTCAAGCCCTCCAACATCCTGCTCTCGCCCCGGGGCCCGCGGATCATCGACTTCGGCATCGCCTGGTCGCGCGGCGCCAGCACGCTCACCCACGTCGGCACCGCGGTCGGCTCCCCCGGCTTCCTCGCGCCCGAGCAGGTGCGCGGAGCCGCCGTCACGCCCGCCACCGACGTGTTCGCCTTCGGCGCCACCCTCGCGTACGCCCTCACCGGGGACACCCCGTTCGGCTCCGGGGCGTCCTCCGAAGTGATGCTGTACCGGGTCGTCCACGAGGAGCCCGACCTCTCGGCCGTACCACCGCAACTGGCGCCGCTGATCCGCGCCTGCCTGGCCAAGGAGCCCGCCGAGCGGCCCGGGGCCGCCGCGCTGCACGAGCGGCTCAGCGAGCTGGCGGCGCGCGGAGCGGCGGGCGGCAGCACCCGCGCGCCGCGGCCCGGGCGGGGCGCGGCCGCTCCGGCTCCGGCTCCGGCCCGGCAGGAGAACGGCCGTCAGGGAGTACCTGCCCCCGGACGCTCCCCCGAGCCGCCCGCCGCGGCACGGGCCAGGGCGGTGGCGGGCCGCCCCGGCGCACAGGCGGCCGGAGCCGCCGGGCGCCGCCCGCAGCAGGGGCCGGCCGCACCCGCCCCCCGGCCCGAGCCGACACCGGTGACCCGCCCGCTGCGGGAGCGTCCGGACCGTCCGCAGACCCCGCCGCCGGCCCGCCCCGGCCCCGGGCCCGGCCCCCGCGACCGGGCACGCCCCCGGGACCGCCAGCACACCCCCGCCCCCGGCGGACGGCCCGGCACCGCCCGGCAGCGGCTGCTCCGGCAGCGGCTGGTCGTCTTCGTCACGGTGACCATCGGAGTGGCGCTGGCCATCGCCGCGGCTCAGGGGTGCGAGAACCGGGACAACCGGAGCGTGCGGCCGCCGACCGGGGTGGTGGCGACCACGGGCTCCGGCGGCGAGCAGGCGGTGCCGGGGACCTCGGCGGACGTCGCACCGCCGGCCGCGACCGCGCCGCTCCCGGCCGCGGCGCGCGCAGGTGCCGACGCCGGTCTGACGCCGCCGCAGGCACCGGTACCGGCGGTCGACTGGCCCAACCGCAGCTACCCCGACGGAGCCGGCGGGCCGGCCATCGCGCTGCAGAACGGGCACTCCGTCGGGGCCGGGCCGCAGGTCGCGCTGAGCGCGGTGCTGCCGGCCCGGTACAAGGGCCTGCCGGCCGCGGTGGTCGTCCTGCGGCGGGCGGAGGGCTCCACCTCGGTCGACCTCGTCCAGCTCTACACCTTCACCGGGGACACCCCCGTCGCCGTCACCTCCCGCACCTCGGTGGCGGACCCGCAGGCGGCGGCCACCTGGCGGCTGGACGGCAGCACGGTCGTCCGCGAGGAGCGCGCGGCCGCCACCGGCACCGTCACCTCCACCCGCTACGCCGTCCGCCCCGACGGCACCCTCGACGAATCCTGGCCCGGCGCCACCACCCCTCCCCCCGCCGCCGCACCGGCCCCACCCACTTCCCCCATCGGCTGACGCCCGCGTCACGAGAAGCCGGGCCGGCCGACATCTGGCGGCGAGGGCACGGCGGGTAGAGCGCGCCAGAAGTCGACCAGGCCGACTTCCGGTGCCGGCCGCCCCGAGAACCACCACAGCCAGGCGCCCCAGTACATGGCCCCGGCAAGGCCGCACTCACGAAAAGTCGGCCCAGTCGACTTCTCGCGCAGCAAGAGCCCCTGCCGGGGCGCGAGCAGCACGCGGCGGGAGAGCCCTGTGGAGGCGGGCGCCGGGTGGGAAGGGGAAGGCGCGCGCCGACTTCTGGGGCGGGGCCGTGCCGAGGGGCGCTGCGGCGGGCGCCGGGTACGTGGCCGGCTCGACTTCTCGCGCGGTGGGAGGGCGCCGGGCGGGATGGGGAAAAGGCGCGCGCATGAGAAGTCGGGCGGGCCGACTTCTCATGCGGAGGGGCGGCGTCAGGGGGTGGGGGTGGTGACGGCGTAGAAGGCCACGGCTGCGGCGGCGCCGACGTTGAGGGAGTCGATGCCGTGGGCCATGGGGATGCGGACGGGGTGGTGGGCCGCCGCGATGGCGCGGGGGGTGAGGCCGTCGCCCTCGGCGCCGAGCATGAGGGCGGCCTTGGGGAGGCCGTGCGGGGTGAGGGTGTGGAGGTCGACGGCGGTGTCGGCGGGGGTGAGGGCGAGCAGGGTGAAGCCGGCCTCGCGGACGGTGTCGAGGGCGGCGGGCCAGGGGTCCAGGCGGGCGTACGGGACCGCGAAGACGGCGCCCATGGAGACCTTGACGGCGCGCCGGTAGAGCGGGTCCGCGCAGTCGGGCGAGAGCAGGACGGCGTCCATGCCGAGGGCGGCGGCGCTGCGGAAGATGGCGCCGAGGTTGGTGTGGTCGACCAGGCCCTCCAGCACGGCGACCCGGCGGGCCCCGGCGAGCACCTCGGCGGCGTCGGGGAGGGGCTTGCGCTCCATCGAGGCGAGGGCGCCGCGGTGCACGTGGTAGCCGGTGACGGCTTCGGCGAGGGCGGGCTCGACCACGTGGACGGGGGCGTCGGCCTCGGCGATGACGTCGCCCATCACCTCCAGCCACTTGGGGGTGAGCAGCATCGACCGCATCCGGTAGCCGGCGGCGAGGGCGCGGCGGATGACCTTCTCCCCCTCGGCGATGAAGAGGCCCTCGGCGGGTTCACGGCGGCGGCGCAGCTCGACGTCGGTGAGGCCGGTGTAGTCGGCGAGGCGGGGGTCGGCGGGGTCGGTGATGGTGCGGGGTTCGGACACCCTGCGATCTTGCCAAGCCCGGGTGGGGAAGGCCAAACGGCCGAGGGAGCGGGGTGGTCCCCGGCTGGTCGTAGTGCAAACATGACCGTATGGCCCGAAATCCGGGCCGATCCTGGGCTTCGTCGGCCTCTGGTGCCGCTGACTCCGCCGGCTCCCCCGGTGGGGGCCCACACGGTCGGCCACAGCTGGCGCGCGCGAAGCCGCGGTGGCCGGTGTGGCGCCGGTCGGTGGCGGGACAGGTGTTCGCGCTCCAGGTCGTGGTCGTGCTGCTGCTGGTGGCGGCGGCCGCGGTGGCGCTGGTGGTGCAGTCGCGCAACGACGCCGATCACGAGGCGCGCAACCGTTCGGTGGCGGTGGCCCAGACCTTCGCCAACTCCCCGGGCATCGTCGACGCGTTGCGCTCCCCGAACCCGACGGCCCTCCTGCAACCGAGCGCGGAGGCCGCGCGGGTCGCCTCGGGGGTGGACTTCATCGTCGTGCTGAACGACCAGGGCATCCGCTACACCCACCCGAACCCGGCCCGGATCGGCCAGAAGTTCACCGGCGTCTACGAGCCCGCGCTGCACGGGCAGGTGGTGACCCAGAACGTCGCGGGCACCCTCGGCCAGCTGGTACGGGCGGTGGTCCCGGTGCACGCGCCGGACGGCTCGGTGGTCGGGATGGTCTCGGCGGGCGTCACGCTGAGGAACATCAGCAGCGCCAGCGAGCGGCAGCTGCCTGTGGTGCTGGGCGCGGCGGCGGCCGCGGTGGGGCTGGCCACGCTCGGGACGGCGCTGATCAGCCGGCGGCTGCGGCGCCAGACGCACGGGCTGGGCCCGGTCGAGATGACCCGGATGTACGAGCACCACGCGGCGGTGCTGCACGCCGTGCGCGAGGGCGTGATGATCGTCGGCGGGGACGGGCGGCTGCTGCTCTGCAACGACGAGGCGCGCCGGCTGCTGGACCTGCCGCCGGACGCCGAGGGCCGCCCGGTGAGCGAGCTGGGCCTGGAGCAGGCGCCGCTGGAGCTGCTGACCGCCGGGCGCCCGGTGACCGACCAGGTGGTGCTGTCCGGGGAGCGGCTGCTGGCGGTGAACGTCCGGCTGATCGACCGGCCCGGCGGTCCGCCCGGCTGCGTCGCCACGCTGCGCGACTCCACCGAGCTGGCGGCGCTGTCCGGCCGGGCCGAGCGCGCCCAGCGGCGGCTGCGGCTGCTGTACGACGCCGGGGTCACGGTGGGCAGCACGTTGGACGTGACGCGGACGGCGCAGGAGCTGGCGCAGGTCACGGTGCCGCGGTTCGCGGACTTCGTCACGGTGGACCTGGCGGACCAGGTGCTGACCGGCGAGGAGCCGCCGCCGGGCCCCTCGCTGGGGCGGATGCGCCGGGTCGCGGTGGCGGGAGTCGAGGACGACGCGCCGTTCTATCCGGTCGGCACGGTGCTGGACGTGGTGCCCTCGACCCCGCTGGCGGTGGCGCTGCACAGCGGGGAGCCGGCCGTCGAGCCGCACCTGACGGACGCCGGCCAGTGGCGGGAGCAGGACCCGGAGGGGTCGGCGCAGGTGCTGGCGTACGGGGTGCACTCGCTGGTGCGGGTGCCGCTGCGGGCGCGCGGGGTGCTGCTGGGGGTGGTCCGGTTCTGGCGGGCTCAGCGGACGGAGCCGTTCGAGGCGGAGGACCTGGCGCTGGCCGAGGAGCTGGTGGCGCACGCCGCGGTGTGCATCGACAACGCCCGCCGCTACACCCGGGAGCACACCATGGCGGTGACGCTCCAGCACAGCCTGCTGCCCCGAACCCTGCCGGAGCAGTCGGCGCTGGAGGTGGCGCACCGCTACCTGCCGGCCCAGGCCGGGGTGGGCGGCGACTGGTTCGACGTGATCCCGCTGCCGGGCGCGCGGGTGGCGCTGGTGGTCGGGGACGTGGTGGGGCACGGGCTGCACGCGGCGGCGACGATGGGCCGGCTGCGCACGGCGATCCACAACTTCTCGACCCTGGACCTGCCGCCGGACGAGCTGTTGGGGCACCTGGACGAGTTGGTGAACCGGATCGACCAGGACGAGGCGGCGGGCGGCGAGCGCGCGGAGCTGGCCGGGGCGACCTGCCTGTACGCGATCTACGACCCGGTGTCGCGGCGCTGCACGCTGGCCAGCGCCGGGCACCCGCCGCCGGCCGTGGTGGACCCGCAGGGCCGGGTGGTGTTCCCGGAGCTGCCGACCGGGCCGCCGCTGGGTCTGGCGGTGCTGCCGTTCGAGACCGCGGAGCTGGAGCTGGCCGAGGGCAGTCGGCTGGTGCTGTACACGGACGGGCTGGTGGAGGACCGGGAGCGGGACATCGACGAGGGGCTGGAGCTGCTGCGGGCGGTGCTGGCCGGGCCGCCGCACTCCCCGGACCAGACCTGCGCGGACGTGCTGGCGGCGCTGCTGCCGGCGCACCAGCAGGACGACATCGCGCTGCTGGTGGCCCGGACCAGGGTGCTGGCGCCGGACCACGTGGCGCAGTGGGAGGTGCCCTCGGACCCGGCCGCGGTGGGCCGGGTCCGGGCCGCGGTGGCGGAGCGGCTGACGGCGTGGGGGCTGGAGGAGGCGGCGTTCGTCACCGAGCTGATCCTGAGCGAGCTGGTGACCAACGCGATCCGGTACGGCGCCGGACCGATCCGGGTGCGGCTGCTGCGGGACCGTTCGCTGATCTGCGAGGTGTCGGACGGCAGCAGCACCTCGCCGCACCTGCGGTACGCGGCGACCGAGGACGAGGGCGGGCGCGGGCTGTTCCTGGTCGCGCAGTTCGCGGACCGCTGGGGGACTCGCTACACGGCGACCGGGAAGGTCATCTGGACGGAGCAACCGCTGGAGTAGGAAGTCGGCCGGGCCGACTTCCTACTCCTGGGGGGACCGCTCCCGTGCGGCCTTACGGCTGGAAGGCCGCGGCCAGCACGTTGACGACGTCGCCGACGACGATGACCGCCGGGGGCTTGACGCCCTCGGCCTCGACCACCGCGGCGACGGTGCCCAGGGTGGCGTCCACCCGGCGCTGGGCGGCGGTGGTGCCCTCCTGGACGACGGCGACCGGGGTGTCCGCCGGACGGCCGTACTCGACCAGCCGGGCGGCGATCGCGCCGATCTTGTCCACGGCCATCAGCAGCACCAGGGTGCCGCTCATCTTCGCGGCGGCCTCCCAGTTGGTGAGCGAACGCTCGTCGTCCGGGCCGACGTGGCCGGAGATCACGGTGAACTCGTGGGTCATGCCGCGGTGAGTGACCGGGACGCCGGCCGCCGCGGGGACGCTGATCGAGCTGGAGATCCCGGGCACCACGGTGACCGGCAGCCCGGCCTCCACGCAGGCCAGCAGTTCCTCGCCGCCGCGGCCGAAGACGTACGGGTCGCCGCCCTTGAGCCGGACCACGAACTTGCCGGCCTTGGCGTGCTCGACCAGGGTGCGGTTGATCGCCTCCTGGGCCATGAACCGGCCGTACGGGATCTTGGAGGCGTCGATCACCTCGACGTGCTCGGGCAGTTCGGCGAGCAGCTCGCGCGGGGCGAGGCGGTCGGCGACGACCACGTCGGCGTCGGCGAGCAGCCGGCGGCCGCGCACGGTGATCAGGTCCGGGTCGCCGGGGCCGCCGCCGACTAGGGCCACGCCGGCGCCGTGCGAGCGGTACTGGCGGGCGGCCAGCGAGCCGTCCCGCAGGCCGTCCACGATGGCGTCGCGCAGGGCGGCGGAGTGGCGCGGGTCGCCGGTGAGGACGGCGACGGTGGCACCCGCGTCGCGGCCGCTGGCCGGGGTCCAGGCGGTGGCCGCGGCGGCGTCGTCGCTGCGGGAGCAGAACACCCGCTCGCGCTCGGCCTCGGCGCTGACCGCCGCGTTGACGGCCGGGTCGTCGGTGGCGACCAGGGCGTACCAGGTGTCGGCCAGGTCGCCGTCCCGGTACGGGCGGGCGTGCCAGGTGAGCTCGCCGGCGTCGGCCATGGCCTGGACGGCCGGGGTGGTGGCGGGCGATATCAGGTGCAGGTCGGCGCCGGTGGCGATCAGGGCGGGCAGCCGCCGCTGGGCGACCTGGCCTCCCCCGACCACGACGACGCGGCGGCCGGCCAGCAGCAGGCCCACCGGGTAGGGGGTGCGGCCCTCGGTGCTCGGGTGCGGGGTGGGCGCGGTCATCGGCGGTGCTCCTGATCGGGGGTGAGGGTGTGGGGACGGTACGGCACGTCACCGCTCCGCGGTCCGGCGCGCCCTCGGGCCGGTCCGCGGAGCGGTGACGGGATGCCTCAGGCCTTCTCGGTGACCCCGGCGGAGTCGAAGGTGGCTACATCGTGCATCGCCCGGGCAGCGCTCTGCACCAGCGGCAGGGCCAGCAGGGCACCGGTGCCCTCGCCGAGCCGCAGGTCCAGGTCGATCAGCGGACGCAGGCCGAGCTTCGCCAGCGCGGCCTGGTGGCCCGGCTCGGCGGAGCGGTGTCCGGCGATGCACGCGGCCAGCACCTCGGGGGCGATGGCCTTGGCGGCCAGCGCGGCCGAACCGGCGATGACGCCGTCCAGGACCACCGGGGTGCGCAGCGAGGCGGCGCCCAGCAGGAAGCCGGCCAGGGCGGCGTGCTCCAGGCCGCCGACGGCGGCGAGGACGCCGACCGGGTCGCTCGGGTCGGGCTGGTGCAGGGCCAGCGCGGCGCGGACGACCTCGATCTTGCGGGCGTGGGTCTCGTCGTCGATGCCGGTGCCGCGGCCGGTGACCTCGGCCGGGTCGAGGCCGGTGAACACCGAGATCAGGGCGGCCGAGGCGGTGGTGTTGGCGATCCCCATGTCGCCGGTGATCAGCGCCTTGTTGCCCGCCGCGACCAGGTCGCGGGCGGTCTCGATGCCGACCTCGATGGCCTTGAGGGCCTCCTCGCGGGTCATCGCCGGGCCCTGGGTCATGTCGGCGGTGCCGGGGCGGACCTTGCGCGGCAGCAGACCGGTCGCGCGGCCCTGCTGGACGGCCTCCGGCAGTTCGGCGGCGACGCCGACGTCGACCACGCAGACCTCGGTGCCGATCTGCTTGGCGAAGGAGTTGATCACCGCTCCCCCGGCCAGGAAGTTGGCGACCATCTGGGCGGTCACCTCCTGCGGCCAGGGGCTGACGCCCTGGGCGTGCACGCCGTGGTCGGCCGCGAAGACCGCCACGCAGGCGGGCTCCGGGATCGGCGGCGGGCACTTGCGGGACAGCCCGCACAGCTGGGCGGAGATGATCTCCAGCATGCCGAGCGAACCGGCCGGCTTGGTCATCCGCTTCTGCCGGTCCCAGGCCTCGCCGAGCGCCTTGGCGTCCAGCGGGCGGATGCCGCGCAGGGTCTCGGCGAGCAGGCTCTGCGGCTCCTCGCCGGGCAGCGCGCGGTTGCCGTACTGCTCCTCGTGGACGACCCAGGACAGCGGGCGCTTCTTGGCCCAGCCCTGCTGCTCCAGCTCGGGCTCGTCCGGGAACTCGTCGACGAAGCCGACGCACAGGTAGGCGACGACCTCCAGGTGCTCGGGCAGCCCGAGCTCGCGGACCAGCTCCTCGTCGTCGAAGAAGCTCACCCAGCCGACGCCCAGGCCCTCGGCGCGGGCGGCCAGCCAGAGGTTCTCCACGGCCAGGGCGGCCGAGTACGGGGCCATCTGCGGCTGGGTGTGCCGGCCCAGGGTGTGCCGGCCGCCACGGGTGCGGTCGGCGGTCACCACGATGTTGACCGGGGTGTCGAGGATGGCCTCGATCTTGATTTCCTTGAACTGCTTGGCCCGGCCCTTGGGCAGCGAGTCCGCGTACGCCTCGCGCTGGCGCTCGGCCAGGGCATGCATCCGCCGGCGGGTCTTCGCCGAGCGGATCACCACGAAGTCCCAGGGCTGCGAGTAGCCGACGCTGGGCGCGGTGTGGGCGGCCTCCAGGACGCGGATCAGCACCTCGTGCGGGATCGGGTCCGGGCGGAAGCCGTTGCGCACGTCGCGGCGCTCGCGGATCACCTGGTGGACGGCCTCGCGGCCGGCCTCGTCGTAGCCGGGGGCGGCCGGGCCGCGCGGCTCGGCGGGCTCCTCGGGCTGCTGCTCCGGCTGCTCCTGCGCCTCCTCGGCGGAGGGCTGCCCCGCGACGGCCTCGGCGGCCTCGGACGCCTCGGCGGCCTGCTCCGCGGGGGTCTCGGCGGCGGACTGCTCGGCCTGCGGCTGCTCGACGGGCTCCGCCGTCGCCTCGGCGGCCTGCTCGCCGACGGGCTCGGCCTCGGCGGGCTGCTCCTGGACGGGCTCGGCGACGGCGGCCTCGACCTCGGCCGGGGCCTGGGTCCGGGCGGGCTCGGCGGCCTGCTCCGCGGGAGTCTCGGCCTCGGGGGCGGCGGCCTGCTGCTCGGCGACGCCCTCGGCGGGTGCGGCCTCCTCGGCGGGCGCGGCGGTCTCGGCGGCAGGCTCCTCGGCGGCCTCGGCGGGCTGCGCCGGCTCCGCTTCGGGGGCGGCCTCGGCCGGTGCCTCGGCGGCCGGCTCGGCAGCGGTGGCAACGGCGGTGGCGGCGGCCTCCGCGGGCACCTCCACGGGCTGCTCCGCGACCTGCTCGGCCGGGACCTCGGCCTGCTGCTGCGGCTGCTCGGCCTCGGCGACAACGGGCTCGGCGGCGACGGGCTCGGCGACAACGGGCTCGGTGACGGCCTGGCCGGAGGGCATCTCGCCGGTGCCCGCGGCGGTCTGCGCGACCGGCTCAGCGACGGCCTCCGGCGCGGCCCCGGCGACGGGGGCCTGCTCAGCGGCCTCGACGACCTCGGCGGCTTCCACAGCCGGGGCGGGCTCGGTACCCGCCACGACCTCGGCGGTCTCCACGGCCTGCGGGGCCTCGGCAGCCGCTATGGGCGCGGACTCCTGCGGGGCCGCCTCCTGGACGACCGGAGCCTGCTGGGCCGCCTCGACCTTGGGCAGGCCGTGCGGGGTGGGCGCGGCGAGGAAGGCGGAGATCCGGCGCGGCTGACCGGCCGGGGCCACGGCCTCGGGCTGCTCGGCGGGCACGGCGGCGCCCTCGACGGCGGCGCCCTCAGCGGCGACGCCCTCGACGGCGACGGCCTCGGCCACGGGCGCCTCGGCAACCCCGGCCGCCGGCTGGGCCTGCTCGGCCACGACGGCCTGCGGCGCGACCGCGACGGCCTCCGCTGCGGTCTCGACAACCGCCACGGTCTCGGCGGCCTGGGCCGCCGTCACGTCCTGCGCGGGCTGGGCCGGGGCGGCCTGGACGGCCTCCGGCAGCTCGACGACCTCGATCACCTCGATCGCCCCGACCGTCTCGACGGCCAGCACGGTCTCGACCGGCGGCGCGGCCAGCGGCACCTGCTGGGCACCGTGGGCCTGCTGGAAGTCCGGCGTCTGCGGCAGCTGCTGCCCGTCGACGACCGGGATCCCCTGGGCCACCGGAGCGACCGGCGCCACCGGGACGGCCTGCGGCGCGGCGGCCGGAGCCTGGGCGGCGGCCTCGGCCATCGGCGGGCGGCCGACCACCGGGATGCCGTGCGCGGGCGTGCCGCCCTGCGAGGGGCCGCGGTCGGCCAGCGAGCGGACCGGCACCTGGCCGGTCATCAGCGACGGGTCCGGGATCGGCGGACCGGCGTGCAGCGGCCGGCGCGGCTGTTGAGCCTGCGTCATCGGCTGCTGCGGCTGCACCTGGACGGGCTGCTGCTGGACGGCGTGCTCGGCGCCGAGCACCGGCGGGTCCACCGGCGGCCAGGACGGCTCGACCGGGGTGCCGTCCTGCTGCGGCGCGAGCGGCATCTGATCGGCCGGGACGGCCGCGGCGGGCTCGCCCCAGGAGCCCTGCGGGCCCGGCATCAGCAGCACGTCGTCATCGTCGTCCAGTCCGTCCGGCTGGTCGAGGAAGTGGAAGGCCGGGCGCGGGGCGCCCTGGTCGACGGCCCAGCCCTCGCCCGGGTGACCGGGCTGGGGCACGCCGGGAACGCCGTAGCCGTGCTGGCCCTGCGGCGGGATGACACCCGGGCCCGGGGGCATCGCACCGGGGACGCCGCCGAGCGGGGCCGCCGGGTTGGGGATCACCCCGCCGTCCGTCGCGACGCCGTGGAGGGGTGCAACGCCCGCGACGCCCTCCGGTCCGCCGAGCGGGTCAGGCCCGGCGTGCAGGTGCTCGGGCAGTCCCTCGCCCGGGACGTGGCCGCCATCGGTCATTGTCAAAGCTCCTTCCAGGCCGCTGCCGCGCCCTCGGCGACACGATCACCGATCGCAGCGCCCATCCGCGCGGGCCGAACCAGCACCGACCCGCCCCTAACCACACGCGGCCGCCGCGCCGTGGCGCTGCGGCCCAAGTCCATCCGGCGCACTGCGGCACCCCGGCCCGGCGCACCGCCCGTACGGGGCGGCACATCGTCTGAAACAACGACAACCCGGAGCAACCGGCACGACCGCACCGGACCCTACGGCATTCTCCAGGTCCGGCACGAGGCCCGTCGAATTGCCCACACTCCGAGCGGAATCGGATTGCACCACGTCAAAAAGGTGACAAACCGACCGAATCGGGTGGGTCGCCGACCGATGCAGCCGCCCAGGACGTCACACTACCGGCACCGCGCGGTCACCTCTCGAATCGGTGTCCGGATGCGACCTGGATCACCGTCGACGGCAGCGGACGGCACCGGCGCGCGCCCACGGCCTTCACACGATCTGCTCACCCCAGAGCACCAGCGCGCCGGTCGTGCCCGCGCCCAGTGCCAGCCCGTCGCCCTCGTCCACCGGCCGCAGCGGGGTCGCCTGGAGCAGCGCGCCGTCCGCCCGGTAGCCCGCCCCGGCGATCGCCCGGCGGACCTCCTCCGCCTCGGCGAGTGTCCGGGGCAGTGCGACGAACCGCTCGGGCCGGCGGGCCAGCACCGCGCGCACCACGTCCAGGCCGCCGGACTCCACCACGGCCGCGTCCGGCTCCGGCAGGCCGCCCAGCACCTCGGGTCCGCTCCCGTACACCGCCTCCACCTCGACGCCGTAGCGGCGGGCGTTGACGGTCAGCCGGGCGCAGGCCGAACGGGAGCCCTCGACCGCGACCACCGCGGCACCGAACCGGGCCGCCTCCACGGCGAGGGCGCCGCTGCCGGCACCGACCGACCAGACCAGGTCCCCGGGACGTGCACCCAGACGGGCCAGCACCAGGGCGCGCACATGGGCGGGGAGTGCCTCGGGCGCGCCCGGCTCGCCTTCCGTGCGCCCGGCGCCCGTGTAGGCGTCACCGGGGAGCGCCCAGCCGCGTTCCACGCCGGGGTAACCGACCGGGCGCCCGGCGAGCCAGCCGGCCGCCTCGTCCACCGCCGCGGCCTGGGCGCCGCCGCCGATCACCAGCACCACGTTGGGGTCGCGCCACACGTGGTCGGCGATCCGGTCGGAGGTGAGGACGGTGACGTCCTCCTCGGGGGTGCCGAGGGCCTCGCAGACCACGAAGGTCCGGTGCACCCCGCGCAGCATCAGGGCGAGTTCGGCGGGCCCGGCGCCCGGCGCGGTGAGCACCGCGACCTTGGGGTGGGCCCGGCAGATGTTGGCGGCGCGGCGCAGCCGTCCGCCGTGCGCGCTGACCACCTGGGCGTCCTCCCAGGGCATGCCGGCCCGGGCGAACGCGGCGGCCACCGAGGAGACGGCGGGCAGCACCTCCAGTTCGAGGCCGAACTCGGGGCGGCGCAGGGTGCGCACCACCCCGAAGAAGCCCGGGTCGCCCTCGGCGACCACGACGGCGGCGCCGCGGTGCTCGGCGATCCTGCGGGCGGCCTGCCGGACGTTGCCGAGGGTGATCCGCTCGGCGGACTCCGGCACCGGGAGCGCGTTCAGTTGGTAGGGGGCGCCCGCCACCAGGGTCGCCGCGGCCAGGGCCGCGCCGGCGGCCTCGGTCGGCGGTGTGCCGTCCCACCCGATGACCGTGATCCGGTCAGCCATCTGCGGCCGTTCTCCCTCGCCTCGGTGCGCCACTCGATCCGCTGTCGTGCGGTGCCGGTCCAGAGGCTACCGGGTGTGGTACCCCGGAGCCCGACATCTCGCACACATGTGCGTGCCGGGTGAACGGGGGCGGGGGCGATCAGTCGCGCAGCACGTAGCGGTGGTCGCCGTGCCAGCCGGCGCGGTGCGCTTCGGGCGACTCCAGGTCCTCCGGGAGCAGGCTCCACAGGATGAGGTCGCTGCGGCTCTCTCCCCCGGCCTGGCGGCCGGGCGGTGCCCCCACCACCTCGCCGGACTCCCCGCGGACTATCCAGGCGCTGCGCAGCACGCCCTCGCTGATCCCGCCGACCTTCTGGGCGACCTGCTGGGCGGCGGTGTTCCCGGCGGCGGTGCGCAGCTCCAGGCGCAGGAAGCCGCGGTCCTCGAACAGCCACTGGGCGACACCGAGGACGGCCTCCGGCGCGTAGCCCTCGCCGCGCGCCCAGACGGCGGTGACGTAGGAGATCTCGGTGCTGCGCAGCCGCCAGTCGGTGTTGCGCAGCTCGACCAGGCCGACCAGGCGCTGGGTCAGGTGCTCGGTGACGGCGAAGACGATGCCGCGTCCGGCGGCCCGGTGGGCGGGGGCGAGGGTGCGGGCGAGCTCGGCCGCGTACGCCTCGGTGAAGGGGTGGGGCAGGTCCGTCCAGGCGAGGACGAGGTCGTCGGCCATCATCGTGGCCAGGCCGGGGGCGTCGTCCTCCGCCAGGGGGCGCAGCAGCAGCCGTTCGGTGCTGATGGCGGTCTCGGGGAAGCTCGCTGCCATGCCGTCTCTCCTCGCCGGGTCGTGAACACAACACCGTACGCCTCCGTCGTGCCCCGGATGCCACGCGGTGCGCCGCCCGCACGACGGTACGTCAGAACGCGGCCGGCCGGAGCGTCCCTGCCGCATACTGCCCGACCGGACCCCCGCCGAGGTGCGGCGGGGGCCCGGTCGGGATCGGGGCGTCGGGCGGGGTCCGGCTCAGGAGGCCGGGATGACCGAGCCCTGGAAGGTGTCGGCGATGTACTTCTTGACCTCGTCGGAGTGCAGCAGCTCTTCCAGCTTCTTCACCCGCGGGTCGTTCTCCTTGCCCTTCTTGACGACCAGGATGTTGGCGTACGGGTTGTTCTCGGCCTTCTCCAGCACCAGGGCGTCGGTGGTCGGCTTCAGGCCGGCCTGGATCGCGAAGTTGCTGTTGATGACGGCGGCGTCGAGGTCGGAGTAGGAGCGGGGCAGCTGGGCGGCCTCCAGCTCCTTCCACTTGAGGTTCTTCGGGTTGCCCGTGACGTCGGCCGGGGTGGCGGCGGTGCCGGCGCCGTCCTTGAGGGTGATGAGCTTGTTGTCGGCGAGCAGCTTGAGTGCGCGGCCCTCGTTGGTGGCGTCGTTCGGCAGGCCCACGGTGGCACCGTCCGGCAGGTCGGCGAGCGACTTGACCTTCTTGGAGTAGGCGCCGAGCGGCTCCAGGTGCACGTTCTCGACCGAGACGAGGTCGGTGCCGTTCTTCTTGTTGAAGTCCTCCAGGTACGGCAGGTGCTGGAAGTAGTTGGCGTCGGCCGAACCGTCCTGCACCGCCGTGTTGGGGGTCACGTAGTCGGTGACCTCCTTGATGTCGAGCTTGAGGCCCGCCTTCTCCGCGAGGTTGTCCTTGACGAACTTCAGGATCTGGCCGTGCGGGGTCGGGGTCGCCGCGACCTTGAGCGGCGCGTTCGGGTCCGAGGAGGAGGACCCGGAGCTGCCGCAGGCGGCGAGCGAGAGGGCGACGCCGGCGGTGGCGAGGATGCTGGTGAACTTCAGGGCGTTGCGCACGAAAAGTGCCTTTCTGCGTGGAACGGGGAGCCGCGTCCGGGGTCGGACGAGGGAGGTCTAGGGGGCGACGAGGTCCTCGTCGGCGGGGGCGGCGGGGCGGCTGCGCAGCAGTCGGGTACGTCCGCCGCCGTGGCCGCGGTTGCCCAGCCGGCGCACGGCGTAGTCGCCGGCCAGCTGGATCACGGTGACGATGACCGCGATCTCCGCCACGATGATCCACATGAAGGTGGTCTCGAACCGCAGGTAGCCGTACCGGTAGGCGAGGTCGCCGAGGCCGCCGCCGCCGACGGTGCCGGCCATCGCGGAGTAGCCGATCAGCGCGATGACCGTGGTGGTGACGGAGGCGACGATGCCGGGGAGGGCCTCGGGGACCAGCACCTTGCGGACCAGGGTCCAGGTGCCGCCGCCCATCGCGTGGACGGCCTCGACCAGGCCGCGGTCGACCTCACGGACGGAGGTCTCGACCAGCCGGGCGAAGAACGGGATCGCGCCGACGGTCAGCGGCACGGTGGCCGCCTGCCAGCCGAGGGAGTTGCCGGTCAGCCAGCGGGTGAAGGAGATCAGCGCGATCATCAGGATGATGAACGGCATCGAGCGCGTGAGGTTCACGACCGCGCCGAGCACCTTGTTCACCGGCTGGTTCTGGAGCACCCCGCCCTTGGAGGTGAGCACCAGCAGGATGCCGAGGGGCAGTCCGAGGAGGACGGTGCAGAGGGTCGACACGCCGACCATCTGGAAGGTCTCCAGGGTGGCGGGCCACATCAGCTCCTGCATCTGGTCCCAGGTCATGCCACCGCTCCGTTCGTCACACCGACGCCGTCCGAGTCGAGGACGGCCACCTGCAGGCCCTGCTCGCGCAGGTAGCCGATCGGCACCACGTTGTCCTGGTGGCTGCCGGGAAGCTCGACCCGCATCCGGCCGACCGTCCGGCCGGCGATGGTCTCCACCGCGGCGCCGAGGATGTTGATGTCGATCTGGTAGGTGCGGGCGAGCTGGGAGACGAACGGCTGGGCCGAGCTGTCGCCCTGGAAGGTGATCTCCACCACGGTGGAGGCGGGGCGGCCGGTGCCGAACTCGCCGAGCGGGAACAGCTCGCGGGCCAGCTCCGAACCGGGCTGGGCCAGCAGGTCCGTGAGTTCGCCGGACTCGACCACCCGGCCGCCGCGCATCAGGGCGGCGGAGTCGCAGACGGACTTGATGACGTCCATCTCGTGGGTGATCAGCAGGACGGTGAGGCCCAGCTGCTGGTTGAGGTCGCGCAGCAGCTTGAGGATCGAACGGGTGGTCTCCGGGTCGAGCGCCGAGGTGGCCTCGTCGGAGAGCAGCACCTTGGGGTCGCCGGCCAGCGCCCGGGCGATGCCGACGCGCTGCTTCTGGCCGCCGGAGAGCTGGTGCGGGTAGCTGCGGGCCTTGTCGCCGAGGCCGACCAGGTCGAGCAGTTCGGCGGCCTTGCGGCGGCGCTCGGTGCGGTCCAGTCCGACGATCTCCAGCGGGAGTTCGACGTTCTGCTGCACGGTCCGCGAGGAGAGCAGGTTGAAGTGCTGGAAGACCATGCCGATCCGGCGGCGGGCCTCGCGCAGTTCCCTGCCGGCCCGGTTCTCGCCGCCGGACAGCGCGGTGAGCTCGAGCCCGTCCACGGTGACCGTGCCGGAGGTCGGGCGCTCCAGCATGTTCACGCAGCGGATGAGGGTGGACTTGCCGGCACCGCTGGTGCCGACGACTCCGTAGACCTCGCCCGGGCGGACGTGCAGGTCGACGCCGGCGAGGGCGGTCACCTCGCGGCCTCGGGAACGGTAGACCTTCGTCAGGTCCGTGGTGGTGATCACAGCGGCTTTCCGTGGGTCGGGGGCGGGCGGCGTGGATCGACCGTCCGACCGGCGTGCGGTCGACGGTGTCACGGCGCTGCGCCGGGGGGATCCGGACTCGACTCCCTCGGTCGTGGCCGTGGCAGGGCCGGGCCGCGCGACGGCGTGGCCCTGACGAGTCACCCGGCCCGCGGGTGGGCGGGCACGGCCGAGGAAGGGGTTCGGGAGGAACGGCGCGCTCGCACGGGCGGGAGCGGCGCCGGAGTCTCGCTTCGGGGCGCGAGGGGGAGGCACCTTCAGCGGGTGCCGGGGGCGATGGCCCTCAGCAGTGACACATTCGACGACACATGGCACGCTCACCTGCCGGCAGGGTGCCGGTGGGGGTCCAGTTCGTCGTCGCAGTCATGTGAGCCAGTAAAACAGATGGGTCGAATTCCGCCCAATCTTTTCGCCGAGCTGTCCGCAATGCGGACATGCGGCGCCTTGACCAGCGGAGACATGACTCGGCGCCGCCACCGGTGGTCCGGATGGTGGCGGCGCCGGAGGCGTGCGCGGGGCGGCGGGCTCAGGCCGTCGCGGCGAGCGCGGTCGCGGTCGCGGCGGGCTTCTCCAGGTGGACGAAGCTCAGCCGGCTGTTGACCTGCTCGACCTCGGTCTGCCGGTACCCCTGTCGAGCGTACAGCCGCAGGTTGCCGAGGCTGCGGTGGCCGGTGAACAGCCGGTAGGCGCTCACCGGGCCGTCCTGGGCGATGCGGCGCTCCAGCGCGTCCAGCAGGCGGCCGCCGAGGCCGTGGCGCTGCATCCGCGGGTGGACGACCAGGCGCCCTATCCGGGCGACACCGTCGGCGCCGACCCGGCCGCGGACGGTGCCGACCACCTCGTCGCCCAGCCGGGCCACCAGGAAGTGCTGCTCGGACAGCTCGGCGCGCAGGCTCTCCAGGCTCTGCGTCAGGGGCTCGATCGCCCAGTCGCCGTACAGCTCGGCCTCGGGCTGGTAGCCGAGGTACTGGAGCTTGAGGATCTGCTCCGCGTCCTCGGCCTCAGCAGCCGAGATGATCACGCTCATGCCCATGTGGAGGGGCCTCCCCAGTCGTCGTGCCCGGCGCGCAGAGGGTGGCGCGCGCTCACGCTCAGTATCCGAGCGATCGCGCCACCGTCAAGAGCCGCGTTCGCCAGCGCTCTACCCGGGCGTCAGCTCCGCTCAACCTTCGCGGGGGCGGACGTGAGGAGGGTCACCTGCCGGGCCGGGTGTGCCGCGCCCGGTCGTCCGGGCCCGCGCTCAGGGGTACCGCTCCGCGTGGAGCAGCATCCGCAGGCAGGCCAGACAGCGGGAACGGGTGGGGCCGATCGAGCCGCGCGGCATGTCGAGCCGCTCGGAGAGTTCACGGTAGGTGGGCGGCGGGTCCTCGGCGAGCGCGGCGATCAGCTGCGGGCAGCGGCCGGGCAGGGCGGCGACGGTCTCGCGGACCACGCGGCGGCGGTGTTCGGCGAGGTAGACGTCCTCGGCGGAGGGGACGGGTGGAAGGGCGGTGCACACACCGTGCATGACGGTCCGGGACGGGGCCGGTTACGCCCGGGCCGAGGCGCGGACGCGGGAGGGGCGCGCCGGTCGGACCGCCGCGCCCCTCCCCCGTCGCGCCGGGGATCGGCCCCCGGGTCGGGGCTCAGCCCCGCGACCACTCCTGCTGCCGCGCCAGGTCCGCCTTCACCTCGGCGAGCTGGACCGCGACCGCCGAGGGGGCGGTTCCGCCGCGCCCGTTGCGGGCGGCGATGGCTCCGTGGACGTTGAGCACCGAGCGCACCTCGGGCGTCAGGTGCTCCGAGATCGCGGCGAACTGCTCGTCCGTCAGGTCGGACAACTCGATGCCCTCGGCCTCGCAGACCTTGACGCAGGCGCCGGCCACCTCGTGCGCGACCCGGAACGGCACGCCCTGCTTGACCAGCCACTCGGCGATGTCGGTGGCGAGCGAGAAGCCGGCCGGGGCCAGCTCCTCGAGCCGCTCCCGGTGCACGGTGAGGGTGGCCATCATCCCGGTGAACGCGGGCAGCAGCACCTCCAGCGTGTCGCAGGAGTCGAAGACCGGCTCCTTGTCCTCCTGGAGGTCCCGGTTGTAGGCGAGCGGCAGCGCCTTGAGGGTGGCCAGCAGGCCGGTCAGGTTGCCGATCAGCCGGCCGGACTTGCCGCGGGCGAGCTCGGCGATGTCCGGGTTCTTCTTCTGCGGCATGATCGAGGAGCCGGTGGAGAAGGCGTCGTGCAGCGTGATGAAGCCGAATTCCTTGGTGTTCCAGATGATCACCTCCTCCGCGATCCGGGAGAGGTTGACGCCGATCATCGCGGTCACGAAGGCGAACTCGGCGACGAAGTCGCGCGAGGCGGTGCCGTCGATGGAGTTGCCGACCGATCCGCCCTCGAAGCCGAGGTCGGCGGCGACGGCCTGCGGGTCGAGGCCGAGCGAGGAGCCGGCCAGCGCGCCGGAGCCGTACGGCGAGACGGCGGTGCGGGCGTCCCATTGGCGCAGCCGCTCGGCGTCCCGGCCGAGGGCCTGCACGTGCGCGAGGACGTGGTGGGCGAAGAGCACCGGCTGGGCGTGCTGGAGGTGGGTGCGGCCCGGCATCGCGGTGTCCGGGTGCGCCTCGGCGAGGCCGACCAGGGCCTGCTGGAGGTCGAGCAGCAGGCCGCCGATGGTCTTCGCGTGGTCCCGCAGGTACATCCGGAACAGGGTGGCGATCTGGTCGTTGCGCGAGCGCCCGGCGCGCAGCTTGCCGCCGAGGTCGGGGCCGAGGCGCTCCAGCAGGCCGCGCTCCAGGGCGGTGTGCACGTCCTCGTCGGCGACGGTGCCGGTGAAGGTGCCCGCCTCGACGTCGGCGAGCAGTTGGTCCAGCCCGGCCAGCATGCCGGTCAGCTCCTCGTCGGAGAGCAGGCCCGCCTTGTGCAGGACCCGGGCGTGGGCCTTGGAGCCGGCGATGTCGTACGGCGCGAGGCGCCAGTCGAAGTGGACCGAGGCCGAGAGCCTGGCCAGCGCCTCGGACGGGCCGTCGGCGAAGCGCGCGCCCCAGAGGCGGACGTCGGAGGACTGCTCGGCGGTCATCGCGTGGCTCCTTCATGCATGTGCAGTGGACGGCATAAGTATGCACGACACCGTATGAAAAACAAACCCCGGCCGGACGGTCTCCGTCAGGCCGGGGTTCTTCGGGTCGGAACGCTACTGCGCCTTCGCCTGGGCGAGTTGCATGAGGTGGTCGGCGAGCGCCTGGCCGCCGGCCGGGTCCCGGCTGATCAGCAGCACGGTGTCGTCGCCGGCGATGGTGCCGATGATCTCGAACACCTCGGCCTGGTCGATCGCCGAGGCCAGGAACTGGGCGGCGCCCGGCGGGGTGCGCAGCACCACCAGGTTGCCGGAGGCCGTCGCGGAGACCATGAGCTCGCCGGCCAGCCGGGCCATCCGGCCCTCGCTGGCCGACTCCCCCATCGGCGCGCGCGGCGTGCGGTCGCCGCCCTCGGCCGGGACGGCGTAGATCAGCGCGCCGTCCCGGTTGCGGATCTTGACCGCGCCCAGCTCGTCCAGGTCCCGGGAGAGGGTGGCCTGGGTGACCACGAGTCCGTCGTCGGCGAGCAGCTTGGCGAGCTGGCTCTGCGAACGCACGGGCTGGCGGGTGAGCAGGTCCACGATCCGCCGGTGGCGCGCGGTGCGGGTCTGCGGGACCTGCGGCGTCGGGCCGGTGGCGGACGGGCCGGAATGGGAAGCGGTCATGTGATTATTCTCCCGGACAACGGTCAACTCGCATCGGCCGGGGCGCTCTCGCGCACCGTCCGGAGGATGCCCGGCAGCGCGGCCAGGAAGGCGTCCGCCTCCTGCTCGGTCAGCACCAGCGGCGGGGCCAGCCGGACGGCTTCCGGGACGGCCGCGTTGACCAGGAAGCCCGCCTCCTGGGCGACGGCCTGGACCTTGGCCGATACCGGCTCGGTGAGCACGATGCCGAGCAGCAGACCCGCCCCGCGCACGTGCGAGACCAGCGGGTCGCCGAGCGCCTCGACGCCGTCGCGAAGCCGCTCGCCGAGCTTGCGGACGTGCTCCAGCAGGCCCTCGGACTCGATGGTGTCCAGCACCGCCAGCCCGGCCGCGGCGGCCACCGGGTTGCCGCCGAAGGTGGTGCCGTGCTGGCCCGGGGTGAGCAGCTCGGCGGCCGGCCCGAAGGCGAGCACCGCGCCCATCGGCAGGCCGCCACCGAGCGCCTTGGCCAGGGTGACCACGTCCGGCTCCACGCCCTCGTACGCCTGGTGGGCGAACCAGTGGCCGGTGCGGCCGACGCCGGTCTGGATCTCGTCCAGGACCAGCAGGGTGCCGGTGGCCCGGGTGATCTCGCGGGCCGCCTTCAGGTAGCCGTCCGGCAGCGGGATCGCGCCGTTCTCGCCCTGGACCGGCTCCAGGAAGACGGCCGCGGTCTCGGTGGTGACGGCCGCGCGCAGCGCCTCGACGTCACCGAACGGGACGTGGGTGACGTCGCCGGGCAGCGGGCGGAACGGGTCCCGCTTGGCGGGCTGGCCGGTGAGCGCGAGGGCGCCCATGGTGCGGCCGTGGAAGGCACCCTGGAGGGCGACCAGGTGGGTGCGGCCGGTCCGCCGGCTGATCTTGAAGGCGGCCTCGTTGGCCTCGGCGCCGGAGTTGCAGAAGAACACCCGGCCGCCGGGGCGGCCGTCCAGCTCCAGCAGCCGCTCGGCGAGGGCGATGGTGGGCTCGGCCATGAAGAGGTTGGAGACGTGGCCGAGGGTGGCGATCTGCCGGCTCACCGCCTCGACGACGGCCGGGTGGGCGGTGCCCAGGGCGTTGACGGCGATGCCGCCGAGCAGGTCGGTGTACTCCTTGCCGTCGGCGTCCCAGAGCTTGCTGCCCTCGCCGCGCACCAGCGGGATGCGGGGGGTGCCGTAGTTGTCGGTGAAGGAGTGCTGCCACCGCTCGGTGAACTGCTCGTTGTGGGTCGCTCCGGTGCCGCCGGTCGTGCCGGTCATGCCAGTCCCCCGATCACGGTCGTCTCGTCGTCCGGCACGACCATCGTGCCGATGCCCTCGTCGGTGAAGATCTCCAGCAGCAGGCTGTGCTGGACCCGGCCGTCCAGCACGCGGGCGGTGCCCACGCCGGAACGGACGGCCCGCAGGCAGCCCTCCATCTTGGGGAGCATGCCGCTGGCCAGGTCGGGCAGCAGCTCCTCCAGCTCGGTCGCGGTGAGCTGGCTGATCACGTCGTCGGAGTTCGGCCAGTCCTTGTAGAGGCCCTCGACGTCGGTGAGGACGACGAGCATCTCGGCGCCGAGCGCGACCGCGAGCGCGGAGGCGGCGGTGTCCGCGTTGATGTTGTAGACGTGGCCGTCGGCGCCGCGGGCGATCGAGGAGATGACCGGGATCCGGCCGTCGGCGATCATCGCCTTCACCGCGCCGGCCTCGATGTTGACGATGTCGCCGACCAGGCCGATGTCGACCTGCTCGCCGTCCACCACCGCGTAGCGCTTGACCGCCGTCATGGTGTGGGCGTCCTCGCCGGTCATGCCGACGGCGAACGGGCCGTGCTCGTTGAGCAGGCCGACCAGCTCGCGCTGCACCTGGCCGGCCAGCACCATCCGGACCACGTCCATGGTCTCCGGGGTGGTGACCCGCAGGCCGTTGGTGAAGCTCGACTCCAGGCCCAGCCGGTCGAGTTGGGCGCTGATCTGGGGGCCGCCGCCGTGCACCACGACGGGGTGCAGACCGGCGTAGCGGAGGAAGACGACGTCCTGGGCGAAGGCGGCCTTGAGGCTCTCGTCCACCATGGCGTTGCCGCCGAACTTGATCACGACGGTCTTGCCGTGGAAGCGCTCCAGCCACGGGAGCGCCTCGATCAGCGTCATGGCCTTGGGCAACGCGGTGTTGTTGCGGGCCTGTTCGCCCTTGGGTGCGATCTGCACGGGTTTCCCTCGTCGGAACGGATGTCGCGGATCGGGTGTCGCGACTCGGGGTGTCGCAACTCGGGGTGTCGCGGCTCAGGGTGTCGCGGACGAAGTGACGCCGGTCAGGTCGAGTAGGCGCTGTTCTCGTGAACGTAGTCGGCCGTCAGGTCGTTGGTCCACAGCGTGGCGCCCGCCGGGCCGGCGTTGAGGTTCGCCGTGATGACGACCTCGCGGCCCTTCATGTCCACCAGGTCGCGGTCCTCGCCGACGCCGCCGGACTTGCACACCCAGACGCCGTTGATGGCGACGTCCAGCTCGTTCGGGTCGAAGGCGGCGGAGGTGGTGCCGATCGCGGCCAGCACCCGGCCCCAGTTGGGGTCCTCGCCGTGGATGGCGCACTTGAGCAGGTTGTTGCGGCTGATCGTCCGGGCGACCTCGACCGCCTCGTCCTCGGTGGCGGCGCCGGTGACGTCGATCCGGATCTCCTTGCTCGCGCCCTCGGCGTCGCCGATCAGCTGACGGGCCAGGTCGGCGCTGACCGTGCGAACGGCCTCGGCGAACTCGGCCTGCTCCGGGGTGACGCCGGAGGCGGCGGAGGCGAGCAGCAGCACGGTGTCGTTGGTCGACATGCAGCCGTCGGAGTCGATCCGGTCGAAGGTGGTGCGGGTGGCGCCGCGCAGCGCGGTGTCCAGGGCGGCGCCGTCCAGATCGGCGTCGGTGGTGAGGACGACCAGCATGGTGGCGAGGCTCGGGGCGAGCATGCCCGCGCCCTTGGCCATGCCGCCGACCGTCCAGCCGGCCGGGCTGGTGTACTGGGCGGTCTTGTGCACCGTGTCGGTGGTCTTGATGGCGATCGCGGCGGCCTCGCCGCCGTCCTCGCCGAGCTCGCCGGCGGCGAGCGCGACCCCGGGGAGCAGGATGTCCATCGGCAACCGTACGCCGATCAGGCCGGTGGAGGCGACGGCGACCTCGCCCGCGTTCAGGCCCAGCTCGGCGGCGACCTTCTCCGCGGTGGCGTGGGTGTCCTGGAAGCCGAGCGGGCCGGTGCAGGCGTTGGCGCCACCGGAGTTGAGGACGACGGCGGAGACCCGGCCGCCCTTGAGGACCTGCTCGGACCAGAGCACCGGTGCCGCCTTGACCCGGTTGGCGGTGAAGACGCCGGCCGCGGCGAGCGAAGGGCCGTCGTTGACCACCAGGGCGAGGTCGGGGGTGCCGGAGGCCTTGATGCCCGCGGTCACGCCGGCGGCCCGGAAGCCCTTGGCGGCGGTCACTCCGACGTTCGTGCTCTTGCTCACGGTGCGACTCCGTTCACGGGAAGGCCGAGCTCCTCGGGCAGACCGAGGGCGATGTTCATGCTCTGCACCGCGCCGCCGGCGGTGCCCTTGACCAGGTTGTCGATCGCGCTGATCGCGATGATCCGCCCGGCGGTGGCGTCCAGGGCGACCTGGACCAGGGCGGTGTTGGCGCCGTAGACGCTGCTGGTCTGCGGCCACTGCCCCTCGGGCAGCAGGTGGACGAAGGGCTCGTCCACGAAGGCCTCGGCGTACGCGGCGCGCAGGCTCTGCGCCGTCACCCCGGGCCTGGCCTTGGCCGAGCAGGTGGCGAGGATGCCGCGCGGCATCGGGACGAGGGTGGGGGTG
Source organism: Kitasatospora sp. NPDC048298 (assembly GCF_043201465.1). NCBI lineage: Bacteria > Bacillati > Actinomycetota > Actinomycetes > Kitasatosporales > Streptomycetaceae > Kitasatospora > Kitasatospora sp. NPDC048298. The sequence goes on along the minus strand of NZ_JBICYZ010000005.1, from coordinate 116,192 downwards.
AAGGAGACGGTGACCGGCTCGCCCGCCAGTGGGGAGAGGTTCTGGGCCATCTCCGGGGTGTGCCGGTGGACGCCGCCGACGCCGTACGGGCTGACGCTGCCCATCACCTCGCTGCCCAGCAGGTGCGGCTTGGCGGCCTTGCCGGCGCCGGAGGTGCCGGAGGCGGCGACCACCACGGCCTCCGGTTCGGCGAGCTGCGCGGCGTACGCGGGGAACAGCGCGAGGGAGACGGCCGTCGGGTAGCAGCCGGGTACGGCGATCCGGTTGCTGCCCTTCAACGCGGCGCGGTGGCCGGGGAGTTCGGGCAGGCCGTAGGGCCAGGTGCCGGCGTGCGCGGAGCCGTAGAACTGCTCCCAGTCGGTGGCGGCCTTGAGCCGGAAGTCGGCGCCGCAGTCGATCACCAGGACGTTCGGGCCGAGCTCCTCGGCGACGGCCGCGGACTGACCGTGCGGCAGCGCCAGGAACACCACGTCGTGGTCGGCCAGCACCTCGGGGGTGGTGGCCTCGAGGACGCGGTCGGCGAGCGGGAGGAGGTGCGGCTGGAGCGTGCCCAGCCTGGTGCCCGCGTTCGAGCCGCCGGTCAGCGCCCCGATCTCCACCTCCGGGTGGCCGAGCAGCAGGCGCAGCACCTCGCCGCCCGCATAACCGCTCGCGCCGGCGACGGCGACTCGCAATGCCATGGCGTTCCTCCTTCGTCTTGGCATGAATATACGCGCGGTGGAAAATTCATGCAAGGAGTTCGCGCCGGACCCCCGCCGGGGCGGGGCGGCGGGGTCAGCGCTTCACGGCTCGCAGCACCACGAACTTGGGGTTCCCGGCGACGAGTTGGCAGTTGCCGAAGAGACGGCGCAGCTTGACGTGGTAGCCGAGGTGGCGGTTGCCGACCACCCAGAGCTCCCCGCCGGGCCGCAGCGCCCGCTTGGCGCCGGTGAACATCCGCCGGGCGGTGGCGTCGGTGGTGGCCTGGTGGGAGTGGAACGGCGGGTTGTTGAGCACCAGGTCCACCGAGCCGGGCGCCACCGCGTCCGCGGCCAGGGCGTCGGCGGTCAGGAACTCGGCCGCGGCGTCCGGGCCCAGGTTGGTGCGGAAGGTCTCCTCGGCGGAGGCCACCGCCTGGTGCGACTCGTCCACGAACACCAGCTCCGCGCCGGGCCCGGCCAGCGCGGCGGCCGTACCGACCACGCCGTTGCCGCAGCCCAGGTCCACCACACGGGCGCCCGGGGCGGGGACGGGCAGGTGGGCGAGGAGGAAGCGGGTGCCGATGTCCAGCCGATCGGCGCAGAAGGTGCCCGCGTGGTTGACGACGGTGCGGCCGGAGACCGGGCCGATGTCCGGGGGCAGCGCGTAGCGGTGCGGCCACGGGTTGGGGCCGGGGTCGAGCGCTCGGTCGGGGGTGCAGAAGATCAGCCGGGCCTTGCGGGCGGCCAGCGAGGTGCGGGTCGGGCCGAGGATCCGCTCGAAGAGCCGGAGCGTGGAGGTGTGGATCTCGGTGACCATGCCGGTGCCGATCACCACCGTGTCCTCGTGGAGGGCGGGGGCGAACCGGTGCAGCTGGTCCTCCAGCAGGGCCAGGCTCTTGGGGACGCGCACCAGCAGCACGTCGATCCGCTCCGGCGGGGTGTCCCGGGTGGTGAGCAGCCGGGACTCGTCGACGGCGGCGCCGGCCCGGGCCAGGTTGGCCAGGGTGGCCCGGCGGCCGAGGTGGGAGTCGGTGATCTGGAACGGTCGGTGGTCGGCGAGCGCGGTGGTCAGCGCGCCCCAGCGGTCGCCGAGGACGGCGACCGTGCGGCCGGCCAGCCCGGTCGCGGCGCCGGCCGCGCTGTCCGCCTCGCCCGCGAGGTGGCGCAGCAGGTACTCGTCGGCGGCGTCCCAGGCCCGCAGCCGCTCGCGCGGATCCTCGGGGAACCGGGTGAGTTCGAAGGTGCCCCACGGGGTGGCGAAGGCGGTGTCCGGCGGGGTCGCGGCGGGCGTGGTCTGGGGATTCATCGTGTTCTCAGGCTATCCGACGGCCCCCGGCGGCGATTACGGACGGATACTGGAAGGGGCCCGACCGAGAGGGGTGAGGGCGATGGAGTGGAAACTCGAAGTCGTGGTGGTCCCGGTGTCCGACGTGGACCGCTCGAAGCTCTTCTACGAGGAGCAGGCCGGGTTCACCGTCAACCACGACACCCTGCTGCGGGACGGGGTCCGGGTGGTCCAGCTGACGCCCCCCGGCTCGCCCTGCTCGATCGTGGTGGGCGAGGGCGTGATCGACTCGCCGCCCGGATCGGTCAAGGGGCTCCAGCTGGTGGTGCCCGACATCGAGCGGGCGCACGCCGAGCTGCAGGCCAGGGGCGTGCAGGTCAGCCCGGTCCAGCACTTCGTGGCGGGGGGCCGGGTCGACGGGCACGGCGAGGCCTGGAACAACTTCGTGTTCTTCAACGACCCGGACGGGAACGGCTGGGCGGTCCAGGAGGCGCCGCGCGCCGCGTAGGGCGGACCGGCCCCCGGCCTTGGGTAGGCTCCGAGGATGGCTGAACACGAGGGAAGCGTGCGGGTGGACAGCTGGATCTGGTCGGTCCGGCTGGTCAAGACGCGGGCGCTGGCGGCGGCCGCCTGCCGCGCCGGGCACGTCAAGGTGAACGGCGAGCGGGCCAAGCCCGCGCAGGCACTGAAGCCCGGCGACGAGGTGCGGGTCCGCGAGGAGGGGTACGAGCGGGTCGTGGTCGTGCGGCAGTTGATCCGCAAGCGGGTCGGCGCCGCGGTCGCGGCGGAGTGCCTGGTCGACAACAGCCCGCCGCGGCCGCCGCGCGAGTTCGTCGCGGCGGCCGGGACCCGGGACCGCGGGACCGGGCGGCCGACCAAGCGGGAGCGCCGCGAGCTGGACCAGCTGCGCGGGCACTGAGCGGGCACCGAGCGGCCCCGGACGCCGGGGTCTCGAGTGCGGAGAGCCTCGGGTGCGGAAGAGCCGTGGAGCCGTTACGCGGCCGCGGTGGCGAGCACCCTGGCGAGGAAGCCGTCGAGGTTGGCCACCGTACGGTCGATCTGTAGCTCCAGCGGCAGCGACTCGTCGGGCCGGGTGACCAGGGTGGACTTCTTCAGCCCGCGCACGTAGAGCGAGCAGGCGAGGTCGGCGCAGATGTAGGTGCCGACCGTGTTGCCCTCGCGCCCGGCCACCCCGGCCCGGCGGGCGGCGAGCAGCGCCACCCCCGACCCGGCGTGCGCGGTGATGCACAGCGAGCACACGTTGGTCTTGGTCAGGCTGCGCCGGATCACCGGCGAGCGCAGCGTCACGCCGACCAGCTCGCCCCCGTACGGCGCCACCAGGTACGCCCGGTCGGGCGCGCCCTGGTCCCGCCAGCCGAGGAAGTCCAGGTTCTCCCAGGGCAGTTCGGCCAGGCCCCGGGGCAGGTTGAGCCGACGGGCCTCGCCCTTGGAGCAGTTGACGAAGGACGCGCGGATCTCGTTCTCACCCAGGGATTCCATGCCGCGGAAGCTAACACCCGCCGACCGGCCGTGTCGCTCCGATTTTCACCCGGTCCGCACCGGGTGGGCGGCCTGGACGGCGAGCCGGCGCGGGGCGTCCTCGCCGATCCGGGTGAGCAGGTCGTCCAGGGCGAGGAAGGCCTCCCAGCGCTCCCGCCCGCCGGCGGCGGCGAGGCGCTCGACCACCAGGTCCTCCAGGTCCCGGACCCGCTTGTCCTTCCAGGCCTTGTCGGCCAGGCTGACCAGCAGTGACTCGACGGTGACACCGGGGCCGTCCCAGCTCGCGTGGGTGCGGGCGAAGCGGGCGAGGTGCTCGGGGACGCCGTGGGCGAGCAGCAGGGCGTGTCCGGCGGGCTCGTGCCGGGAGCCGGGGGCGGAGAGCTCCTCGGGGTGGACGGTCTTGCCGATGTCGTGGGTGGCGGCACCGTAGAGGACGGCCTCGCAGTCGAAGACCAGGCCCTCGCGGGCGCAGAACCCGGTGATCTCCTCGGCCACTTCGTGCACCAGGGCGAGGTGGGCGACCAGGCGGGGCGGGGCGTCGAGGGCGCGCAGCAGTTCGGCGACGTCCGGGGGCAGCGGCGGCAGGGCGGTGGCGGTCACGCCGCAGGGTAGCCGGGACGGTGAGGGACTGTCAGTGGGGGTCCGTAGGCTTCGACGGTCCGGTCCCGGCGTAGGAGGGGGGCGCCGGGACCGGACCTGAGCGGACGACCGAGAACTACCGGAGGCCGGTTGAGGTCACTTCTTGAAGGCGACGCCGGCGTACGCCGACACGTCCTGCCAGCCCTCGGGGAGTTCGGTGGTGGGGACGTGGCCCGCGGTGGGGCGCCAGAGCGGGAGCTGGACGAGCCCGGGGCCGGCGAACTCGAAGTCGCCGAAGAAGGGCTCGACGCCGGCGCGGGGGCGCAGCACGAGCGGGGCGCTGGCGCTGCGGTAGATGCGGGTGCCCTCGGAGGCGCTCTCGCGGGAGGCGAAGTCCGGGCTGCCGTGGGAGAGGATCAGCGCGCTGCCGGGGGCGAGCGCGTCGCGCAGGGTGTGGACGACCTGCTGGGCGCCCTCCTCGTCCCGGATGAAGTGCAGCACGGCGACGAGCATCAGCGCGACCGGCTGGGAGAGGTCGACGGCGCCGGCCAGCGCGGGGTGGCCGAGGATCGCGGCCGGGTCCCGCAGGTCGGCCTCGATCACCGAGGTGTGCCCGGCGGGGTGGCTCGCCAGCAGGGCGCGGGCGTGGGTGGCGACGATCGGGTCGTTGTCCACGTACACCACCCGGGCGTCCGGGGCGACCCGCTGGGCGACCTCGCTGGTGGAGCCGACGGCCGGGATGCCGGTGCCGATGTCGACGAACTGGCGCACGCCCCGGCCCGCCACGAACTCCACGGCGCGGCCGAGGAACTGCCGGTTGGTGCGGGCCAGCAGCGGCAGCGCGGGGTAGGCGGCTATCGCGGCCTGGGCGGCCTTGCGGTCGGCCTCGAAGTTGTCCTTGCCGCCGAGGTAGTAGTCGTACATCCGGGCGGTGTGCGGGACGCCGGTGTCCAGCTCGCTCGGCGGCTGCCAGTCGTCGGTTCTGGCCCAGTCCCACTCGGTGTCCGTGCCCCGGCCGGTCGCCGCGCCGTCCTCGTACATCCTGTCCGCCCCCAATGCGCAATACCGGAAGAGTTTGGCCACCGCCTGTCAACACGCGGTGCGCGGTGATCGTATCCAAGGACACGGCGCGGAAACAGCGGGAGTTCAGGTTTACGCAACTGCCGGTGACAGAGTGTGTGCACGTCAAGGCCGGTCCGGCCGACCGGACGGACCGGATCGCCCGCCGGAGCCGTCCTCTCTATGCTGGCTGCCGATGACTGCCGACCGCCGCACCGTACTGCGCTCCACCGTCCGCCTCGCCGCCCTCGCCGCCGCGGGCAGCCTGCTCACCGCCTGCGGCACCGGGAACCTCCGCCGGGCCGACCCGGGGGCGCTGGCCGCGCACCCCGGCACCGTGGACCCGCAGCACACCACCGACCCGGCCTGGAGCGGCGGCGAGGGCCCGGCCTCCGCCACGCCCGCCGACCCGGCGGAAGCCGGGCCCGACGGCGAGCCGACCGCCGCCGCCCAGCCCTCCACCCCGCCGGCCCCGCCGGTGCTGCCGCCGCTCGCGCCGGGTACCCCGGTCGAGGTCGCGTACGGGCCGCGCACCGGCAGGAACGTGGCGCTCACCTTCCACGGCAGCGGCGACCCGAAGCTGGCCACCGCGCTGCTGGAGGTCGCCGAGCAGCGCGGCGCCAGGCTGACCGTGATGGTCGTCGGCAGCTGGCTCGACCAGCAGCCGCAGATGGCCCGGCGGATCCTGGACGGCGGCCACGAGCTGGGCAACCACACCCAGAACCACCTCAACATCTCGGCCATGACACCGGAGCAGGCCCGTGCCGAGATCGCCCAGTGCGCGGAGCGCCTGCAGAAGCTCACCGGCTCGATCGGCCGCTGGTTCCGCCCCTCCGCCGCGCAGTACGCCACCCCGATGGTGCGCGAGCAGGCCAAGGCGGTCGGGTACGAGCACGTGCTGTCCTTCGACGTGGACCCGCGCGACTACAACGACCCCTCGGCCGCCGAGCTGCAGCGCCGGGTACTGAACTCGGCGCGCGGCGGCTCGGTGGTGGCACTGCACATGGGGCACCAGTGCACGGTGGACGCGCTGCCCGCGATCCTGGACGGCCTGGCCAAGGCGGGGCTCAAGCCGGTGACCGCCAGCCAGCTCTGCGCCTGACCCCCGGCCCCGGCCCGGGCATCCGGACGCTCCGGCCCGGACACCCGGTCAGACCATCGGGTCGTCGTCCTTGTACGGGCGCAGCCGCAGCGTGCGGGCGTCCGCGACGCGGATCGCCTCGGCCCGGTTGACCAGCTCCTCCAGGTCGTCCCGGCCGGCGTGGATGAACCGGCCGTGCAGCCCGTCGAAGCGGCCGCGGGCGGCGTCCACGATGACGGCCACCATGTACGGGATGGAGCCCCAGGCCGTGGTGTCCCGGAACATCGGCATCCCGGCGGTCATGTCGGTGGCCACCGCGCCCGGGCTGATGTCGAGGACCACGATGCCGTTGCGGGCGAGCGAGTCCGCCATGTTGTCGGAGAGCTGGAGCAGCGCGCCCTTGGAGGTGGCGTACGCCGTGTAGTTGCCGTCCGGGCGCAGCGCGAAGCCCGAGTTGAGGTTGACCACCCGGCCGCGCCGGCGGGCGACCATGCCGGGCAGCACGCAGCGCAGCAGGTTGTAGGGACCGCGCAGGTTGGTCTCGATCACCTGCCACCACTGGTTGGCGTCGGTCTCCCAGAGCGGCACCTCGGCGCGGTCGACCAGGCCGGCGTTGTTGATCAGCAGGGTGGTCGGCCCGAGGTCGCGCTCGATCACCCGGACCGCCTCGCGCACCGAGCCCGGGCGGGTGACGTCGGCGGTCACGGCGACGCCCCGGGAGCCGCGCTTGACGCACTCCTTGAGGGTGTCGGTCAGGGTCTCGTGGGTGCGGCCGACCAGGCCGACGGACGTCCCCTCGGCGGCCAGGCCGATGGCGAGTTCCCGGCCGATGCCCCGGCCGGCGCCGGTGATCAGGGCGACCTGTCCTGCGAGCGATCCCGTCGACACGCTGTGCTCCCTTCGTGCCCCCGGCCCTGTCCGCTTCGGCCCCGGCCCCCGTCTGCGGCATTCTGTCGGCCGACCGGCGGAACCGGCCCCGGGCACACGGGACCGGGGCCCCCGCCTCACCCGTTCGGGGGATTCCCGGCGGTGGCACCCGGCCGGGGAGGGGGTGACCTACTGGCCGGTACGGAGTAGTAACGTCGTCGGGGCGGTGACCGGTGCACCCATTCCGGTTCACCGGCCCGTCGTCCAGCAGCTCGCTGGGCCACCCGTAGCTGGGCGACCCCCAGCACCGTCGAAGGGCAACTGAGTGAGTGACATCGCGCGCGTCGGAGTGATCGGCTGCGGCCTGATGGGGTCGGGCATCGCGGAGGTCTTCGCCCGGGCCGGGCTGGACGTCCTGGTGTCGGAGGCCAGCGGTGAGGCGCTGGAGTTCGGCCGCACCCGGCTGATCAACTCCCTGGACACGGCGGTCAAGCGGGGCAAGCTGACGCCCGAGCAGCGGGACGAGGCGCTGGCCCGGCTGTCCTTCACCGTCGACCTGTCCGACTTCGCCGACCGCGACCTGGTGGTCGAGGCCGTCGCCGAGCGCGAGGACATCAAGGTCGGGATCTTCGAGACCCTGGACCGGGTGATCGAGCGCCGCGACGCGATCCTCGCCTCCAACACCTCCTCGATCCCGATCGTGAAGCTGGCCGCCGCCACCACCCGCCCGGAGCAGGTGATCGGCCTGCACTTCTTCAACCCGGCGCCGGTGCAGAAGCTGGTCGAGGTCATCCCCACGCTGACCACCTCGGCGACCACCACCGAGCGGGTGGAGGCCTTCGCCTCCCAGGTGCTCGGCAAGGAGCCGATCCGCGCCCGTGACCGGGCCGGCTTCGTGGTCAACGCGCTGCTGGTGCCGTACCTGCTGTCCGCGGTGCGGATGTTCGAGTCGGGCGTGGCCACCGCCTCTGACATCGACAAGGGCATGGAGGCCGGCTGCGCCCACCCGATGGGCCCGCTGCGGCTGTGCGACCTGATCGGCCTGGACACCATCGTCTCGATCGCCGAGTCGATGTACGACGAGTACAAGGAGCCGCTGTACGCCGCTCCCCCGCTGCTCTCCCGGATGGTGGACGCGGGCCTGCTGGGCCGCAAGTCCGGCCGGGGCTTCTACGACTACACCGCGAGCGCCTGACACCCCCGGCGCTCCCGGACGACGGGGCCCGGCGGCCGTGAACCGGCCGCCGGGCCCTCGTGCTCGGCGTGGCGTCAGCTGTTGATGGCGTAGCTGTCGCCGTAGACCTTCCACTTCAGCGGCGGGTTGAGGTCGAAGTTCTTGGCGTTGAGGAAGACCAGCTGCTCGGTGTCCACCCGGCTGGTGTCGGAGTGTGCCTCCTCCTTCTTCATGACCACCTTGCGGGCGTCCAGGAAGGCCTTGAGGTAGGTGGCCTCGTCGCCGCCCTGAGCGGGGGTCTTGGCCTTCTTCATCGCGGCGGCGCGGATGCCGCCGAAGCTGTCCGAGCTGTTGCCCGGGCCGTGCATGACGATGGCGTCGTAGTAGGCGAATTGGCCGAGCGCGCGCAGGCCGTCGCTCTTGGCCTGCTTGACGGCGGGGTTGAAGTACACCCGGTCGCGCTCGTCGTTCTGGGCCTGCTGGAAGACGGTGTCCTTGGCGGCGGTGGCCCAGTCCTTCTCGAACGCGGAGCCGAGGCCGGCGTGCGATTCGGTGCCGTTGACCTTCTTCAGGGCCGGCAGGTACTTGGCCAGGACGTTGCCGGGCTTGAGGTCGGTGTAGTGCTGGACCAGCTCCAGCATGTCACCGGTGCCGGAGCAGAAGCCGATGATGCCGGCGGTGTAGCCGCGGCCGTCCTTGATGTCCTCGATGTACTTGTACTGGGCCTTCCAGTCCAGCGACGAGTTCTCCGCGCTGGACACCAGCTGCATGGCGATGTCCTTCTTGTGCGGGTCGTCCAGCCCGACCCCCTTGAGCTGGACGGCGGCGGCCGGCGACGGGGCGGCCTGGGCCGCCGAGGTGGCCGCGACGGTGAGCGGCGCGGCCACCAGGGCGGCGGCGAGGGCGATGCGGAGGGCACGACGGGGCTGAGGGCGCATGGGGACGCTCCGATTCCTCGGGGGGTTAGGAAACTTTCCTAACGAGAAGTAGGAAAGCCGTCCGACCGCACTCCCGCAAGGGTTTTGACGGAACCTCTTCAAGGAAAGTTCGAAGCCGCAGGTCGCAGCCGTCGACCGGACACCGGGTCAGAACGCCCTGCGCCGCACCCACCAGACCGCCGCCGCGCACAGGGCCACGGCGAGCAGGGTCATCCAGCCGAACTCGATGAACTGGAACGTCCAGTAGCGGCTGTCCGGCTGGTAGGACTCGTGCAGCGAATAGCCGCCCTCGCTCAGCAGCTTCTGAGCTCCGTAGTAGTCGCCGCCCAGGTCGTAGAGCCGGCCGAGGTCGAGTCGGTTCCCCGCCGGGTCGGTGACCCAGATGCCACCCTCCCAGCGGTGGTCCAGCGAGGTCTGGGCGAGCGTGTGCAGGGTGTCCTCGAGCGGTGCGCGGTAGTGGAAACGCAGCGACTCGGCCACCAGGGTGGTCACCACCGAGGCCACCACCCCGATCCCCAGCGCCACCACCGTCCGCCGCAGCACCACCCCGGCGAGCGCGGAAAGCGCGAAGACCAGCAGTACCCGTCCGACCAGCGCGGGCGGGGCACTGGTGAACACCAACGGAGTGAACCGCCCCCCGTGGACCGCCATCGGTTCGATCCACCAGCTGAGCGCCGCCGCCACCAGGGCCGTCGCGACGGCCAGCGCACTGCCGCCGACCACCAGCCCGCCGACCGTCCAGCGGGTGCGCCCGGCCCCCTGGGTCCACGCGAAGCGGACCGTGCCGTGCTCGAACTCCCGGGCCAGCAGCGGGGATCCGACGAACGCCCCGAGGGCGCCCCCGAGGAAGTACGTCACATTCCCACCGACCATCAGCTCGGGGCCGGACCCGCGCAGGAACTCCTTCCACCGCTCGTTGCAGGTCCGCAGCGCCATGTCGCACCCGGCCGCACCGGAGCGGTCCAGCCCTGCGTGGATGTAGTACCCGGTGACGCCCAGCAGGACGAGGAACCCGGCGAGGACACCCAGCAGGGTCCGCAGCGCGGGCCGGTGGCGCAGCACGGCCGCCCGCAGGACGGCGGAGCGGGGCGGTGCGAGGGACAGGGAGCTCACGGCAGCAGCACCTTCTCGTTCGACGGGACGGCCCCGCGCGGGCCGGGGAGCGCGGAGGCGGCCGGTTCGCGCAGGTAGGAGATCACCAACTCCTCCAGTCCGATGCGCTGTTGGCGCCAGGAGCCGGAGACCGGAGCGTCCGGGCCGCCGGTGCGCACCAGCAGGTGGGACTGGACGCCGGCCCGGCGGTCGCGGACCACCGGCAGCCGCCGCGCGACCGTGTCGGCCTCCGCGGTCGGGCCGGTCAGCATCCGGTGGCCGGCCAGCAGGTCGTCCACCTCCCCCGCCACCTGGACCCGGCCGCCGCCGAGCACCACCAGGTAGTCGCAGCTCTGCTCCAGCTCGTTGACGGCGTGCGAGGAGAACACCACCGACATCCCGTCCTCGGCCACCGCGGTCAGCAGCACGGCCATGAAGTCGTGCCGGGCGAGTGGGTCGAGGGACGCCAACGGCTCGTCCAGCAGCAGGAGTTCGGGTCGCTTGGCGAGGGCCAGGGCGAGCGAGACCTGGGCCTGCTGGCCGCCGGAGAGCCGGCCGTACCTGCGGTCCAGCGGGATGCCGAGGCCGTCCAGGTGGGTACGGGCCCGGGCCTCGTCCCAGCGGCGGTTGAGGTGTCGGCCCATCGCCAGCAGGTCGCGCACCCGCAGGCCGGGGTAGAGCGCGGCGTTCTGGGCGACGAAGCCGATCCGGTCCAACGCGCGCGGCGAGCCGGGCAGTTGGTCGCCGAGGACGGTCAGCGCGCCCTCGCTCGGCAGGGCCAGTCCGGCGGCCAGGCCGAGCATCGTGGTCTTGCCGGCGCCGTTCGGGCCGACCAGGGCCACCACGTGCCCGGCGGGGACGGCGAGCCGGCAGTCCCGCAGCGCCCAGGATCGGCGGTAGCGCTTGCCGAGCCCGGCGCAGTCGATCACCGTGTCCACGGCCATCAGGCCACCACCCCGTCCCGGCCCTCGCGCAGGTCGCGCAGCGCGTCCTCGAACACCGCGGCCATCCCCTCCTCGTCCAGCCCGGCGGTCCGCGCCGAGCACATCCAGTCCAGCAGCCCCCGGCGCAGCGCGGTCCGCTCGCGCAGCGGCACCACCCCGGCGGGCAGGCCCCGTACGAAGGTGCCCTGGCCCCGGCGGCCGGCCGCGAGGCCGCGGTGCTCCAGCTCGCGGTACGCCTTGAGCACCGTGTTCGGGTTGATCGCGAGGCCGGCCACCACCTCGCGCACCCGGGGCAGCCGGTCCCCCTCGGTCAACCAGCCCATCCGCAGCGCCTGTTCGACCTGCTGCACGAGCTGCAGGTAGGTCGGGACACCGGAGGCCGGGTCCAGACGGAACTCGATCGGGGAGGGCCGGTCGGCGTCTTTATCTACTTCCATAGGTAAAGAGATAAACGACGGACTGAGGTGCCGTCAACTCCGCGGAGGAGGCGGCGGGAAACGGAGAGGGCCCCGCCCCGGACTCGTGGTCCGGGACGGGGCCCTCCTCGGGCGCTGACGCGCCGGCTGCCGCGTCAGGCGCCGCGCAGCACCGCGCCGGTGCGGGCGACGGCCTCGGCGACGGCCGCCTCACGGGCGGCGGTGGCCTCGTCGGCGGTCAGGGTGCGGTCGACCGCGCGGAACCGCAGCGCGTACGCCAGCGACTTCTTGCCCTCGCCGACCTGCTCGCCGGTGAACACGTCGAACAGCCGGATGGCCTCCAGCAGTTCGCCCGCGCCGGCACGCAGCGCGGCCTCGACCTCGGCCGCCGGAACGGCGGTGTCGACGATCAGCGCGACGTCCTGGGTCGCCACCGGGAAGCCGGAGACGGTCGGGCCGCCGACCCGCTCGGCGCCGTCGGCGGTGAGCAGGTCGATGTCGAGCTCCATCGCGGCGGTGCGGGCCGGCAGCCCGAGCGCCTTGACGACCCGCGGGTGCAGCTCACCGGCGTGGCCGACCACCCGGTCGGTGCCCGCCACCAGCAGCTCGGCGCAGCGGCCCGGGTGCCACGGCGCGAGCTGGCCCTGGCGGACGGCCAGCTCGATGCCGGCCGCCCGGGCCACCGTGCGGGCCGCCTCGACGGCGTCCGCCCAGGAGGCCTGGGCACCCTTGCCCCACCAGCCCGAGGGCAGCCGCTCGCCCGCGAGGGCGACGGCGATGCGGCGCGGCTGGTCCGGCAGCGCGGCGTCCAGCGCGGCCAGTTCCTCGGCGCTGGGCCGGTGGTCGACCGCCGGGCGCGGGGCCACGCTCAGCTCGTCCTTGGGCAGGAAGACGGTGCCGGTCTCGAAGATCGCCAGGTCGGTGTTGCCCCGGCCGACGTTGCGGCGCAGCGCGCCGAGCAGGCCCGGCAGCAGCGTGGTGCGCAGCGCCGGCTCCTCGTCGTTCAGCGGGTTGACCAGCTTCACCGTGCGGCGGCGCCGGTCGTCCGCCTCCAGGCCGAGCGCCTCGAAGGCGGTCTCGCCGAGGAACGGGTAGTTGTTGACCTCGACGTAGCCGGCCCCGGCCAGCGCCACGCCGATCCGGCGGTGCACCCGCTGGGCCTCGGTCAGGCCCTTGCCCGGGGGGACGTTCGGCATCCGGGCGGGGACGTTGTCGTAGCCCTCCAGCCGGATGACCTCCTCGGCGAGGTCGTACGGGTCGGTGAGGTCGGGGCGCCAGGTCGGCGGGGTGACCTGCAGGATGTCGGCGCCGGAGACCGAGCAGCCGACCTCCTGGAGGCGCCGGGTGACGGTCTCGCGGCCGTACCCGGTGCCGGCCACCCGGTCGGGCAGGTCGGCGGCGATGGTGATGGTGCGCACCGGGTGCGGGGCGGCGATGTCGGTGACCCCGGCCTCGGCGGTGCCGCCGGCGATCAGGACCAGCAGGTCGACGGCGCGCTGCGCGGCGGCGCGGGCGGCCTCCGGGTCGACGCCGCGCTCGAAGCGCTTGGACGCCTCGGAGGGCAGCTTGTGCCGCTTGGCGCTGCGGGCGATGGCGACCGCGTCGAAGTGCGCCGCCTCGATGATCACCTCGGTGGTGCCCGGGCCTGCGGCCGGGTCGAGGATCTCGGTGGAGGCGCCGCCCATCACACCGGCCAGGCCGATCGGGCCGCTGTTGTCGCAGATCAGCAGGTCCTCGGCGGAGAGCTTGCGCTCGACCCCGTCGAGGGTGGTGAGCGCCTCGCCCTGCGCCGCCCGGCGGACGACGATCGGGCCGTCCACGCGCTGCTTGTCGTAGGCGTGCAGCGGCTGGCCGACCTCCAGCATCACGTAGTTGGTGATGTCGACGGTCAGCGAGATCGGGCGGATGCCCGACTTCTGCAGCCGGCGCTGGAGCCAGATCGGGGACTTGGCGTTCGGGTCGAGACCGACGACCGTACGGGCCACGAAGCGGTCGCAGCCGGCCTGGTCGTTGACCTTCACCAGGTAACCGAAGGAGTTCGCCGGCGGCACGTCGAGCAGCGCCGGGTCGGCCAGCGGCAGCCCGTACGCGGCGGCGGCCTCACGGGCCACGCCGCGCATGGAGAGGCAGTAGCCGCGGTCCGGGGTGACGGCGATGTCGAGCACCTCGTCGACGAGCTGGAGCAGCTCGATGGCGTCGGTGCCGGCCTCGTACTCCGGCGGGAGCACGATGATGCCGTTGTGGTCGTCGCCCATGCCCAGCTCGCGGGCGGAGCAGATCATGCCGGCCGAGGTCTGGCCGTAGGTCTTGCGGGCGGCGATCGGGAACGGGCCGGGCAGCACGGCGCCCGGGAGCACGACGACGACCTTGTCGCCGACGGCGAAGTTCGTCGCACCGCAGACGATCTCCTGCGGCTCGCCGGTGCCGTTGGCGTCGCCGACGTTCACGAAGCAGTGCCGGATCGGCTTCTTGAAGCCGGACAGCTCCTCGATGGAGAGCACCTCGCCGACCACCAGCGGGCCCTTGAGGTCCGCGCCGATCTGCTCGACGGTCTCGACCTCCAGGCCGGCCCGGACCAGGCGCTCCGCGACGTCACGACCGGTCTCGCCGGCCGGCAGGTCGACGTACTCGCGCAGCCAGGAAAGCGGGACGCGCATCAGATCTCCATCCCGAACGGGAGGGTGAAGCGGACGTCACCCTCGACCATGTCGCGCATGTCGGCGACGTTGTGACGATTCATCAGGATCCGTTCCAGGCCCAGGCCGAAGGCGAAGCCGCTGTAGCGGTTGGGGTCGACACCGCAGGCGACCAGCACCCGCGGGTTGACCACGCCGCAGCCGCCGAGCTCGATCCAGCCCTCGGAGGAGCAGGTCCGGCACGGCCGGTCCGGGTTGCCGACGCTCTCGCCGCGGCACACGAAGCACTGGAGGTCGATCTCCGCGCTCGGCTCGGTGAACGGGAAGTACGAGGGGCGCCAGCGCAGCTCCAGGCCGCCGCCGATCAGCTTCTCGACCAGCACCTCGATGGTGCCCTTGAGGTCGGCGAAGGTGATGCCCTCGTCCACCGCGAGGCCCTCGACCTGGCGGAAGACCGGGGTGTGGGTGGCGTCCAGCTCGTCGGTCCGGTAGACCCGGCCCGGGCAGACCACGTAGATGGGGGGCTCGCGGTCGAGCATGGTGCGGGCCTGGACCGGGGAGGTCTGGGTGCGCAGCACCACGCCGGAGTCGGCGGAGCCGTCCGGGGCCTGGACGAAGAAGGTGTCCTGCATCGAGCGGGCCGGGTGGTCCGGGCCCAGGTTGAGGGCGTCGAAGTTGAGCCACTCGGCCTCGACCTCGGGGCCCTCGGCGACCTGGTAGCCCATCGCGACGAAGGTGTCCTCGATGCGCTCGGCCATGGTGGTCAGCGGGTGCCGGGCGCCGCGCGGGGCGCGGTCGTACGGCAGCGTGACGTCCACCGCCTCCTCGACCAGCACGCGGGCGTCCCGCTCGGCCTCCAGCTCGGCCTGCCGCTTGGCGAGGGCCTGGTTGACGGCCCCGCGGGCCTGGCCGATCAGCTTTCCGGCGGCCGCCTTGGCGTGCGGGGGCAGGGCCCCGATCTCGCGGTTCGCGAGCGAGAGCGCGGAGCGGTCGCCGGTGTGGGCGACCTTGGCCTGCTTCAGCTCGTCCAGGGAGCCGGCGGCGGCGAACGCGGCGATCGCCTCGTCCCGCGCCTGCTCCACCACCTCGGGCTTGAGGGCCTCGACCTCGACCGGGTCGTACGACTTGTTGGGTGCCGACATCTCTATCTTTCCCGTGCTCCTGCTCGTCCGTGCTCAAGGTCTTGGGGTCAACGCCAAAGGTCGAGTGTAGTCGCAGCGTGTAGCGCCGCTCGGCGCCGCTTCCCCACAGCCCGCCCCGACGGAGCCCTAGAGCATGAAGTCCGGGACCCCGGCGGGCAGGATGAATCGGAACCGGGCGCCGGCGCCCGGGGCCCGGTCGACGCGGATCGAGCCGCCGTGGGCTTCCACGATGCCCTTGACGATGTAGAGGCCCAGGCCGGTGCCGCCGCGCTTGGAGCCGCGCCAGAAGCGGGTGAAGACGCGGGGCACCGACTCCTCGGGGATCCCGCCGCCTTCGTCGCTCACGGTGACCGCTGTGCCCTCCACGATGCGGGGTGGGGTGCCGTCGCGCTCCCAGAGGGGCGCCTCGACGACCTCCTTGGCCGGTGCCACCTCGATGGTGACAGTTCCGTCACCGTGCCGCACCGCGTTTTCCAGCAGGTTGGCGAGCACCTGGTCGACCTTGTCCGGGTCGGCCCACAGGACGGTCAGCGGCTCGCTGATCCGGATGTCGAAGCGGTCCTCGGGGATGCCGGTGGCGACCTTGCGCTCGACGTGCCGGCGCACCGCCGCGGCCAGGTCGACCACCTGCTTGCGCAGCTCCAGGCGGCCGGAGTCGATCCGGGAGATGTCCAGCAGTTCGGCGATCAGCCGGGTGACCCGGTCGGCGTCGGCGTCGACGGTCTCCAGCATCAGCCGCTTCTGCCCGTCGGTGAACCGCTCCCACTTGGCCAGCAACGTCGCCGTGAAGCCCTTGACGCTGGTGAGCGGGGAGCGCAGCTCGTGCGCCACGGTGGCGATCAGCTCGGCGTGGCTGCGCTCGGTGCGGCGCCGGGCCTCGGTGCCGCGCAGGGCGATCACCAGGCGCTCCAGCGGCCCGCCCGGCGCGCTGCGCACGTACCGGGCGGAGACCAGCACCTCGCGCCCCCCGGGCAGCAGCAGGTTGCGCTCCGGCTGGCGGGTGCGGATGGCCAGGCCGCCGTACGGGTCGGTCAGCTGCCACCAGCGGCGGCCGTCCAGGTCCTCCAGCGGGAGGACGTCCTCCAGCTCACTGCCGAGCGCGGCCTGCGGGAGCACGCCGGTGAGCCGGGCCGCGACCCGGTTGAAGCAGACCACCCGGCCCAGCGCGTCGGCGACCACCAGGCCGTCCGGCAGGTCGTCCGGGTCGAGCTCGGGCCCGCTGCCGACCATGGGTTGCCTCCCCGATTACCCACCGTGCCGTTCCCCCCACAGAGGCAGACCCTAGCGCCTCCCGAGCCCGTGCAGTAGGGCTTGCAAGGGGGTGATCCGGACGCGCCCCCGGGGTGCGTCAGACGTTCGAACGGCAGCCGCCGGGCGAACGCTGGGCGCGGGCCGAGGCGTACAGGCAGACGGCCGCCGCGGTGGCCAGGTTGAGGCTCTCGGCGTGACCGTGGATCGGGACGCGCACGACCTCGTCGGTGAGCGCGCGGGTCTCCTCCGGAAGCCCCCACGCCTCGTTGCCGAACACCCATGCGCCTGGCGCGCCCAGGGTGCCCTCGTCCAGCTCCCGGTCCAGGTCGCGCTCCCCTGCGCCGTCCGCGGCGAGCACCCGGACGCCGGCCTCGCGCAGCCTGCCGACGGCCTCCTCGACCGGCACGCCGACCGCCACCGGCAGGTGGAACAGGCTGCCCACGGAGGCCCGGACGGCCTTCGGGTTGTAGAGGTCCACCGAGGCGTCGGTGAGCACCACGGCGTCCGCGCCGGCCGCGTCGGCCGTGCGCAGCACGGTGCCGGCGTTCCCGGGGTCGCGCACGTGGGCGAGGATCGCGACCAGCTTGGGGCGGGCCCGGAGCACCTCGTCGAACGGGGTGTCGATGAAGCGGCAGAGCGCCACGATGCCCTGCGGGGTCACCGTGTCGCAGATCCCGGCGATCACCTCGTCGGTGGCGGTCAGCACCGGCAGCCCCTCGGCCAGGGCGGCCTCGACGATGCCGGCGTGCCGCTCGGCGGCCTCCACGGTCGTGTAGACCTCGACCACGGCGTGCTCACCGGTGCCCGGCAGCCTGCCGAAGGCGATGGCCTCCCGGACGGCCTGCGGGCCCTCGGCCAGGAAGCGGCGCTCCTTGGTGCGCTGGTTGCGCTTGGCCAGCCGGCGGGCGGCCACGACGCGCGGCGAGCGCAGGGAGGTCAGCAGGGGGGTGTCGGTGCTCGGCATGGTCTCGTTCTCCGGAGGCGCTGAAGGAGGGGGCAAAGCAGGACCGGACCCGCAGGCGAGCCTGCGGGTCCGGTCAGAGCTCAACCGATCTCGGAAGATCAGGCGGCGTCGGCGGCGGCCTTCGGGGCGTTCACGTCGGCCGGCAGCGCCTTCTGGGCGACCTCGACCAGGGAGGCGAACGCACCCGGGTCGTTGACGGCCAGGTCGGCCAGCATCTTGCGGTCGATCTCGACGCTGGCGGCCTTCAGGCCCTGCACGAAGCGGTTGTAGGTGATGCCGTTGGCACGGGCCGCAGCGTTGATGCGCTGGATCCACAGCTGACGGAAGTCGCCCTTGCGCTTCTTGCGGTCGTTGAAGTTGTAGACCAGCGAGTGGGTGACCTGCTCCTTGGCCTTGCGGTACAGGCGCGAACGCTGGCCACGGTAGCCGCTGGCGCGCTCCAGGATGACCCGGCGCTTCTTGTGGGCGTTGACTGCCCGCTTGACGCGTGCCACTTGATTACTCCTTGGGTTGGACCACGGACTACTTCACGTGGTCCGTCATTCGAATGGGTCGGGAAGGATCAGCTGCCCCGCTCGCGGCTCGCGCCGGGCGGGAGGGCGATCACTTGCCGAGAAGCTTCTTGATCTTCTTGGCGTCAGCGGGGGCCAGCTCGACGGTCCCGGCCAGCTTGCGGGTCAGCGTCGAGGGCTTGTGCTCCAGGAGGTGGCGGCGGCCGGCGCGCTCGCGCAGCACCTTGCCAGAGCCACTGATCTTGAAGCGCTTGCTGGCGCCACTGTGCGTCTTCTGCTTCGGCATTTCGCCGTATCTCCTCGTCGGTCCCGTCCACGCCCGCGCGGCGTTTGCCACGCGGGCGTGAACTGGATGGATCTGCGGTGACCGGGCGGGCCGCCCCGTCACCCTGTGGGCCGGTCTCCCGGGCCCTCCTGGCCGGTGAAGGCTCAGGCGCCCTGGGAGGCGGCCGGCTGCTCGACCGGAGCGTCGGCCTCGACGGCCGGCGCCTCGGCCGGGGCGTCCTGCGCCTCGGTCACGGCGTCCTCGGTCACGGCGTCCTCGGTCACGACGTCCTCGGTCACGACGTCCTCGACCTCGGCGTCCTCAGGGGCGTCGGAGCCGGCGGTGCGGCCCTGACGCTCGGCCTTGCGGGCGTCCGCGAGGGCGCGGGCCTCGGCCATCGCCTCGGTCTTCTTCTTGTGCGGGCCAAGGACCATGATCATGTTACGGCCGTCCTGCTTGGGCGAGGACTCGACGAAGCCCAGGTCCTGGACGTCGTCGGCGAGCCGCTGAAGCAGACGGAAGCCCAGCTCGGGGCGGGACTGCTCACGACCGCGGAACATGATCGTGATCTTGACCTTGTCGCCCTGCTTGAGGAACCGGACGACGTGACCCTTCTTGGTGTCATAGTCGTGCGGGTCGATCTTCGGCCGGAGCTTCATCTCCTTGATGACCGTGTGCGCCTGGTTCTTGCGCGCCTCACGGGCCTTCATGGCCGACTCGTACTTGAACTTGCCGTAGTCCATGAGCTTGCACACCGGCGGCCGGGCGGTCGCCGCGACCTCGACCAGGTCGAGGTCGTACTCCTGCGCGAGCTCCAGCGCCTTGGCAAGCGGCACGATGCCGACCTGCTCGCCGCTGGGACCGACGAGTCGCACCTCGGGGACGCGAATCCGGTCGTTGATGCGGGGCTCGGTGCTGATGGGGCCTCCTCGGTTGCACCTTCTGCGATGCGGCCGTCGGACGGCGGTCGCACGTAGTGGACTCGACCACTGGGCGGGGCTTCATTCGTGCTGCGCTGTCCGGTACGTACACCGCCACACGAAAAAAGCCCCGCTCGGTACAAGCGGGGCTCCACACAACCGGGGGCTGCGCCCGGTGAGGGGCGCTGCGGCGACTCGGCACCAGGGGCGCCCGTCGCGGACCGGGACCCGTCGACCCGGAGGCCGATCAGGTGGGAGACTTTCGCGGTTGCCCTCTCGGGCCTCCTCGGTGGAGCCTCCACTTGCTGGCCGAGTGCCCATACGGGATCCCGGCCGGTCAGTCTCGAAGCTTACAGCGTCGGGGGGTCGAACGCTATTCCGCCCCGGCGCACTGCCTCGTCCGCGCCCTCCGGGGCCCTTGTACGCTCCACGTGTACCCACACGGCACGAAGGAACGAGCCTCCCTTGAGCAGCGAGCCCACCCAGACCCCCGGCGCGGACGACGACGCGATCGGCTTCGACGACCTCACCCGCGACATCGCCGAGGTCCCGGCCGTCGAGGTGATCACCACCGTCGCGGTGCACCTGATGAGCGCCGCCGCCGTCAAGTGCGGTCTCGCCGAGGGCGGCGAGAAGGACAAGGACCTGGACGAGGCCCGCAAGCTGATCACCGCGCTCGCCGGGCTCGTCACCGCCGGCGCCCCGGAGATCAGCAACTTCCACGCCGCGCCGCTGCGGGACGGGCTGCGCTCGCTGCAGCTCGCCTTCCGCGAGGCGTCCATCGTCCCGGACGCCCCGGGCGCCGGGCCGGGCGAGAAGTTCACCGGGCCGGTCTACTCCTGAGACCGGACCTCGAAGGGAGTACCTACTGGACCAGTAGGTACTCCCTTCGGCGTTCTCAACGCCTGTGGAGCGGCTCCCCCGGCAGCTCCGCGCTCGCCGGCAGCACCGCGAGGTCCAGCCCCCGGTCCAGCCGCACCCGCAGCACCGGGTCGGCGGCCACCGCCTGCCCGACCCGCTGCGCGGCCGCCTGCAGCCCGGCCTGATCCAGCGCCGGGTCGAACACCACCGCGAGCACCCCGTCCGAGCCCTCCGAGGCCGCCAGCAGCCCGCTGACCACCTGCGGCTCGGCCGCCAGCAGCGCACGGACCGCCTCGCGCACCTCCGGGTCGCGGACCGGCGGCAGGAACGGGCGGTTCTCCGCGAGCGCCCGCAGCCGGGCGCCGCTCAGCTGGAACGGCACCGGCCCGGCCGGGTCGATCAGCAGGGTGTCGGCGCGCTCCGAGTAGGCGACCATCGCGGCCTGCGGGGCCGCCGTCGGCGCCGGGCGGGCGTCGGCGCGCCAGCGGGTGAGCGCCTCGAGTGACGTGAAGGCCGGCAGCGCGCGGCGCCCGTCCGGGGCCTCCAGCACCGGGACGGCCATGTCGCTGGTCTTCTCGTGCCGGTGCCCGTCCGGGCTCACCTCGACCTCGCCGAGGATCGCGACGATCGGGACCATCAGCCGGGTGGGGGGCAGCGCCGCCAGCACCTCCGGCTCGGCCGCGCGGTCCTGCGACCAGCGGGCGAGGGCCTCGGCGAGCGCCGGGTCGGCGGTGCCGTCGTCGTCGGAGAAGCCGGGGTTCGGGATGCTCTTGCCGACGAACGCCGGGTTGGAGAAGTCTTTGCGGTCCACCCGCCCGACCCTATGCCACCGCGCGCGGACGGCCCCATTTCCCTGCACGCGGCCCCTACCCACCGGTAGCGCGCTGTGGCACCCTGCGCCCATGGTGATCCTCGACGCGCCCGCGACCGCACCCGCCCCGGTGTCCGACCGCCTCCGGTACGACCGCGCCACCGCCCACCTGGACGGGCCGGTGGCCGTCGTGGACCTCGCCGCGTTCGACGCGAACGCCGCCGACCTGGTCCGCCGGGCCGGCGGCAAGCCGATCCGGCTGGCCAGCAAGTCGATCCGCTGCCGGGCCCTGCTGGACCGGGCGCTGGCCGCGGACGGCTTCCTCGGGGTGATGAGCTTCACCCTGGACGAGTCGCTCTGGCTGGCCCGCACCGGCGTCCGCGACGTCCTGCTCGCCTACCCCTCCGCCGACCGGGCCGGCTTCGCCGAGCTGACCGCCGACCCGCAGGCCGCCCGCGAGATCACCGTCGTGCTGGACGACCCGGCCCAGCTGGACCTGATCGACGAGGCCCGCGGCGGCGACGCCGAGGTGCGGGTCTGCCTGGAGCTGGACACCTCGCTGCAGCTGCTCGGCGGCCGGGTCCGGGTCGGCGCCCGCCGCTCGCCGCTGCGCACCCCCGAGGACCTCGGCGCCTTCGCCGAGCTCGTCCAGCGCCGCCGGGGCTTCCGGGTGGTCGGCCTGATGGCGTACGAGGGGCACGTCGCCGGGGTGGGAGACCTGGTGCCCGGGCGGCCGGTGCGCTCCGGGCTGATCCGGTTGATGCAGGCCAAGGCCAGGACGGAGCTGGCCGAGCGGCGCGCGGCGGCGGTCCGGCGGCTGCGGCGGGTGGCCGACCTGGAGTTCGTCAACGGCGGCGGCACCGGCAGCGTGGAGTCCACCGTGGCCGAGCGCGCCGTCACCGAGGTGGCCGCCGGCTCCGGGCTGTACCAGCCGCAGCTCTTCGACAACTACCGCGCCTTCCGGGGCCGCCCGGCCGCGCTGTTCGGCCAGCCGGTGGTGCGCCGCCCCGGCCTCGGCGTGGTGACCGTCCTCGGCGGCGGCTACCCGGCCTCCGGCGCGGCCGGCCCGGACCGCTCCCCGGTGCCGTACCTGCCGGCCGGGCTGCGCTACGACCCGGCGGAGGGCGCCGGGGAGGTGCAGACCCCGCTGCTCGGCTCGGCGGCGGACGACCTGCTGATCGGCGACCGGGTCTGGTTCCGGCACGCCAAGGCGGGCGAGCTGTGCGAACGCTTCGCCGAGCTGCACCTGATCGAGGGCGACCGGATCGTACGGACCGTGCCGACGTACCGGGGCGAGGGCAAGACGTTCCTCTGACGCTTCGTCCGTCTTTGCCCTACCGTGGTGCCGACACCACGGCACGACAAGGGAGCAGCATGGACCCCGAGCTCACCGACATTGCCACGAGGGGCGCGACCGCCCTGGCCGGCCTCATGGTCACCTCGGCCTGGGAGCGGGTGAAGCCGCGCGTTGCCGCGATGTTCGGCCGCAGGGCGGAGTCGATCTCCGAAGAACTAGACGAGACCCAGGCCGAGTTGGCCGCGGCGCCGGAGGACGGCCGCGAGTCCGCGATCCAGAGCGCCCAGGGCGAGTGGCAGCCGAAGCTGCGCCGACTGCTGGCCGGCGACCCGGCCATGGCCGCCGAACTCCAGGCGATCCTCGACGAGTTCGCACCGAAGCCGCCCCAGCAGGTGGTCCACGAGACCTACAACCAGACGATCAACAACGGGACCTACAGCGGAACCGTGATCATGGCAGGCAAGATCAACAACATGAACACCTGACCTTTCCGGAGCCTTAACGGGGCCCGATGGAACGGCTAACCACAGCCGTCCGTCGGGCCTTTGCGCTGCTCGGGGGCCTACAGTCCGTCAACAAGCGCAGCACGCGCGGCTATTGCCTTCTGGTCCAGACCAATCCTACGCTTCGGCCCGGGGGTCGCGCGCCGGGCCGGCGGCTCCCGAACGGGCAGGCGTGCCCGTTCCCCCACACACGCCCGGAACGACGGTCGAGGAGTCCCCACCCCATGTCCATCAAGCGAACCGCCCTGTCCGTCGGCGTGATCGGCGCCGCGGTCGTCGCGGTGGCCGGTGCCACCGCCGGTACCGCCAGCGCCCACGGCACGATGACCAACCCCGTGAGCCGCGTCGCCGCCTGCTACGCCGAGGGCCCCGAGCACCCGGTGTCCCAGGTCTGCAAGGACCTCGTCGCCGCCGGCGGCACCCAGCCGCTGTACGACTGGAACGAGGTCAACATCGCCAACGCCAACGGCAACTCCCAGACGCTGATCCCGGACGGCAAGCTCTGCTCGGCCAACCGGGACAAGTACGCGGCGCTGGACTGGCCGCGCACCGACTGGCCGGCTACCGCGGTGAAGGCCGGCGCCTTCACCTTCCAGTTCCGCACCACCGCGCCGCACGTCGGCACCCAGACCGTCTACATCACCAAGCCGAGCTACGACCCCACCAAGCCGCTGAAGTGGTCGGACCTCGACTCGACCCCGGTCGCCAAGGTGCAGGTCGACCGCAACGCCGTCAACGGCTTCTACACCTACTCCGGCACCCTGCCGCAGCGCACCGGCCGTCAGGTCCTCTACACGGTGTGGCAGCGCAGCGACAGCCCGGAGGCCTTCTACTCCTGCTCCGACGTCGACTTCGGCGCCTCCACCACCGCCGTGTCGGCGCTCGCCGCCCAGGCTCCGGCCGCGCCCAGCGACGCCCAGATCGCGGCCGACGCCTCCAAGTCCACGGTCGCCCACCACGGCCACGGCGGGGACCCGGACTCCCCGGCCGGCCGGGTGATCCCGACCGCCTCCGCGGCCGTGGGCGGCACCTCGGCCACCGGTCCGCTGCTGCTCGCCGGCGCCGCCGCGATCGGTGTCGGCTGGGCCGGCATGGTGCTCCGGCGCCGTCGTGTCGAGGCTGTTCGACGCGACTCCTGACGCCGGGCGCGGGACCGGGCCGGCCACTCCCCCGTCCGGCCCGGTCCCGTGACACCACCCCGCGCGACGACGAACGGCGGCCCACCCGGTTTCCCTCCGGGTGGGCCGCCGCCGTGTGGTGTGAGGAGCGCGGGGCTCAGGTGGTGGTGCCGCCGGCGTCGGCGCCCGCGCCGGGCCCGCCGGAGCCGGTCCCGGGCAGGCCGGGGATGGCCGGGAGCTTGCCCTTGTAGGTGGTGATGCCCTGGACGATGGTGTCCATCACCGCGACGTCCGGCGACTTGTCGGCGATGTCGAAGCCGAAGTGCACCGAGAGCAGCGACTTCCCGTCGGCGGACGGGAAGACCACGGTCTGCACGTAGCCGCTGTTGCCCTTGGGCACGTCCACCTTCCAGCGGACCAGGTAGCCGTCCTGGCCGTTGACCTTCACGGCCTCGGACTTGAGCTCCTGGTGCCCGGTGACGTCGCCGTACGAGTCCTTGGCCGCCGACGCGATGTCGGCCTTGGCCGCCGCCTGGACGTCGGTGCCGCCGCCGGTGATCCGGCCGGTGTTCGCGCCGCCGAGGGAGCACTGGTCCTGGCCGTCCACGCAGGTGTACGAGCCGACGGTGAGCATGGCGTACCCCTTGTCGGTGGTGCCGCCCTGCCAGCCGTCCGGGACCGGCAGGACGATCCGGTTGACCACGTCGATCGCCTGGTCGGTGCTCGGGCGGGTCCGGCCGCCGCCGTTGCCACCCCCGCCCCCGTTGCCGCCCTTGCCGCCCTTGCCGTCCCCGCTCCCGCCGTCGCCGGGGTCGCCGAAGCCCGGGATGCCGCCCCACGGGCCGTTGCCGCCCTGCGGGGCCGGGCGGGCGCTGCGTGGGTCGCGGTCCTGGTGGCCGTCCGTCGCGAGGTAGGTGATCCCCGAGCCCGCGCCGAGGCCGAGCAGGGCGGCGAGGGTGGTCGCGACCACCAGCTTGGAGGGCTTGCGCCGGGGCTTGCGCGGCGGCCCGGCGGGCGAGCCGTAGGCGGTACCGAAGGGCGGCGGCTCCGGGTAGCGGACGGTCGGGCCGCTGTCCAGCACCTCGCCCTCCAGCACCCGGGGCTGCTCGGCCGTCCCCGGCTGCGGGGCCGCGGCGGCCGTCGGCTCCGCCTGCGGGGAGTCCGGAGCGCCCGCCGGGGCGCCCGGTGCCGGGGCGTCCGAGGGCGCGGGCCGGGTGTCGGCCGTCCAGCCCCTGCCGTCCCACCACCGCTGCGGCCTCGGGTCGCCGGAGGTGTCCTTCGGGTCCGGGTACCACCCGGCGGGAATCTGCTCGCTCACGGTAGAGAAATCTAAAGGCAGCCGGATAAGCGCGAAATCAGCGCAGCCGGAAATTCCGGCCGTTTTCGATGAGATTCCGGTGAGAACCCGGGTGCGCCGACGGGGACGAGCCTACAGCGGGGTCACGTACGCCCCGGAGATGCCGCCGTCCACCAGGAACTCGCTCGCCGTGATGAACGAGGAGTCGTCGCTGGCCAGGAACGCCACCGCGGCGGCGATCTCCTCGGCCCGGGCGAACCGGCCGAGCGGGATGTGCACCAGCCGGCGGGCGGCCCGCTCCGGGTCCGCGGCGAACAGCTCGCGCAGCAGCGGGGTGTCCACCGGTCCGGGCGAGAGCGCGTTGACCCGGATGCCCTCCCGGGCGAACTGCACGCCCAGCTCGCGGGACATCGCCAGCACCCCGCCCTTGGAGGCGGTGTAGGAGATCTGCGAGGTGGCCGCGCCCATCCGGGCCACGAAGCTGGCGGTGTTGATGATCGAGCCCCGCCCGTGCCGGCGCATGTACGGCAGCGCGGCCTTGCAGCACAGGTAGACGGAGGTCAGGTTGACCTCCTGGACCTTCCGCCAGGCGTCCAGTCCGGTGGTCAGGATCGAGTCGTCCTCGGGCGGCGAGATGCCCGCGTTGTTGAAGGCGACGTCCACGCTGCCGTAGGTCTCGTACGCCTCGTCGAACAGCGCCTCGACCATGTACGGGTCGGTGACGTCGGTGTGCACGAACAGCCCGCCGACCTCCTTGGCGGCGGCCCGGCCGGTGTCCTCGTCGAGGTCGGCGCAGACCACCTTCGCCCCCTCCGAGGCGAGCCGGCGGGCGGCGGCCAGGCCGATCCCGCTGCCCGCGCCGGTGACCACGGCGGTGCGGCCGACCAGTCGGCGGCAGACGGCTTCGTCCCGCGCGGCGTGCTTCTCGCTCATCGGGCTGTCACTCCTCGCTGTGGATGAAGACGTTCTTGGTCTCGGTGAAGTGGCGCAGCGCGTCCGGCCCCAGCTCGCGGCCCACCCCGGACTCGCCGTAGCCGCCGAAGGGCGTCCAGTAGCGCACCGAGGAGTGCGAGTTGACCGACAGGTTGCCCGCCCGTACGCCCCGGGCCAGGCGCAGCGCCCGGCCGACGTCCCGGGTCCAGATCGAGCCGGACAGCCCGTAGCGGGTGGCGTTGGCCAGCCGCAGCGCGTCGGCCTCGTCGGTGAACGGCAGGACGGCGGCGACCGGGCCGAAGATCTCCTCGGTGACGGCCGGGACCTCCGGGTCCCCGGGGGCGACCACCGTCGGCGGGTACCAGTAGCCGGGCCCGTCCGGGACCTTTCCGCGGGCCAGCACCGGCAGGTCGGGGGTGACGTAGGAGGACACCCGGCGGACCTGGGCGGCCGAGATCAGCGGGCCGAGCTGGGCCTGCGGGTCGGCCGGGTCGCCGGTGCGCAGGGTCTCGACGGCGGGCAGCAGCAGGGCGAGGAAGTCCTCGTACACCTCGCGCTGGACCAGGATCCGGCTGCGGGCGCAGCAGTCCTGGCCGCTGTTGTCGGCGAAGGACATCGGGTCGGCGGCGCGGGCCAGGTCGGCGTCGGCGAAGACGATGTTGGGGCTCTTGCCGCCGAGTTCCAGGGTGACCCGCTTGGCGTGGGCGGCGCAGCGGGCGGCGACCTCCTTGCCGACGACGGTCGAGCCGGTGAAGACGATCTTGCGGACGGCCGGGTGGTCCACCAGGGCCCGGCCGGTGGTGGCGCCCGCGCCGGGGACGGTCTGGAACAGGCCCTCGGGCAGGCCGGCCGCGAGGGCGAGTTCGGCCAGCCGCAGGGCGGTCAGCGGGGTGGCCTCGGCGGGCTTGAGCAGGACGGCGTTGCCGGCCGCCAGGGCGGGGGCGAAGCCCCAGGCGGCGATCGGCATCGGGAAGTTCCACGGCGCGATCACCCCGACCACGCCCACCGGCTCGTGGAAGGTCACGTCCAGGCCGCCGGGGACGGGGATCTGCCGGCCGGTCAGCCGCTCCACTCCCCCGGCCGCGTACTCCAGGAGGTCCCGGACGTTGCCAGCCTCCCAGTGGGCGTTGGCCAGGAGGTGGCCGGCCTCCGCCACCTCCAGGGCGGCCAGTTCGGGGACGTGCACCTCGACCTGGTCGGCGAACCGGCGCAGCAGCCGGGCGCGTTCGCCGGGGGCCAGCGCGGCCCAGCCGGCCTGGGCCCTCACCGCGCGCCGGACGGCCGCGTCCAGCTGCCCGGGGGTGGTGTCGGGGACGGTGGCGAGCACCTCGCCGGTGGCGGGATTGCGGACGCTGCTGCTGCTCTCGGCGTCCGCGTCCGCGTTCACGTTCGCGTTCGGCTCGGTCACGGGTCACATCCGTTCGAAGGATCGGTAGCGCTCCCAGTCGGTGACCGCCCCGTCGTAGGCGGCCTGCTCGACCCGGGCCATGTTCAGGTAGTGGTCGACCACGTCGTCACCGAAGGCCTCCCGGGCCAGGGCGCTCTGCGCCCACAGGTCCGCCGCCTCGCGCAGCGATGCGGGCACCCGGGCGTACTCCTCGACCGCGTAGGCGTTGCCGAGGCAGGGTGCGGGCAGTTCCAGCTTGCGCTGCAGCCCGTGCAGGCCGGCCGCGATCATCCCGGCCACCGCGAGGTACGGGTTGACGTCGCCGCCCGGCACCCGGTTCTCCATCCGCAGGCCGGGGCCGTGGCCGACCACCCGGTAGGCGCAGGTGCGGTTGTCCCGGCCCCAGGCGACGGCGGTCGGGGCGAAGGAGCCCGGGCGGTAGCGCTTGTAGGAGTTGATGTTCGGCGCGTACAGCAGGCCGAACTCGCGCAGCGCGACCAGCTGGCCGGCCAGGAAGTGCCGCATGGTATCGGTCATCCGGCCGTCCCGGTCGGCGAAGGCGGGGGCGCCGACGGCGTCGCGCAGCGAGAGGTGGATGTGGCAGCTGTTGCCCTCGCGCTCGTCGTACTTGGCCATGAAGGTGAGCGCGCAACCGAGTTGGGCGGCGATCTCCTTCGCGCCGGTCTTGTAGACGCTGTGCTGGTCGCAGGTGGTGAGGGCGTCGGCGTAGCGGAAGGCGATCTCGTGCTGGCCGAGGTTGCACTCGCCCTTGGCGGACTCCACCACCAGGCCGGCGCCGGCCATCTCGGTGCGGATCCGGGACAGCAGCGGCTCGACCCGGGCGGTGCCGAGCATCGAGTAGTCCACGTTGTAGAGGTTCGCCGGGGTCAGGCCGCGGTAGCCGCCCTGCCAGGCCTGCTCGTAGGTGTCGCGGAAGACCAGGAACTCCAGCTCGGTGCCGATGTCGGCGGCCAGGCCGTGCTCGGCGAGCCGGGCGATCTGGCGGCGCAGCAGCTGGCGCGGGGCGGCGTCCACCGGGTGGCCGCCGTGCCGGGCGAGGTCGGCGGTGACCTGGGCGGTGCCGGGCTGCCAGGGGGTCAGCCGCAGGGTGCCGAGGTCGGGGCGCATCGCGAAGTCGCCGTAGCCGGTGGCCCAGGAGGAGAAGGCGTAGCCGTCCACGGTGTTCAGGTCGACGTCGACGGCCAGCAGGTAGTCGCAGGCCTCGGCGCCGTGCTCGGCGACCTCGTCGAGGAAGAACCGGGCGGCGAAGCGCTTGCCCTGGAGACGGCCCTGCATGTCGGTGAAGGCGAGCGCGACGGTGTGCACCTCGCCGGCGTCCACCAGGGCGCGCAGGCCGTCCAGGGTCAGCGGCGGCCGGGACGGCGCGCCGGCGGCGGCCCGTTCGGACAGTTCGGGCGTATCGGGCATGGCCGAGCCCTCCTCCTCGATCACTCTTCGAGATCAAGCGGTCACAGCGAACCGTACGGCCTGCGGCTCGCGGGGCGGAAGAGGGCGGGCGGGTGTCGGGAGGGGGCGGGCGGGGTCCGGCGGGGAACCGACGCGACGCCGGCCGCCCGTGGCGCGCCGACGCGCGTGGCTGACGGTGGATCAGCCCCTTCGGGGGGAGAATGCGCGCCATGGATCGCAGGCCTTTGATCGGCGTCAGCACCTACCTGGTGGACGCGAGTTGGAGCGATTGGCGGGGCCGCCGGGTGGCCCTGCTGCCCGAGCGGTACACCGCGCAGGTCCGGGACTCCGGCGGGATCGCGGTCCTGCTGCCGCCGGACGCCCCGGAGCGCGCGCCGGAGGTGCTGGCCCGGCTGGACGGCCTGGTGATCGCCGGCGGGCCGGACATCGACCCCGCCTACTACGGGAAGCCGGCCCACCCGGCGACGGAGGTGGACTCGCCGGAGCGGGACGCCTGGGAGGTCGCGCTGCTGCGGTCGGCGCTGGCGGCGGGGATGCCGCTGCTGGCGGTCTGCCGGGGGATGCAGATCCTGAACGTGGTGTGCGGCGGGACGCTGGTGCAGCACCTGCCGGACGTGGTGCCGGTGGACGTGCACGGCGGCTCGCCCGGCCGCTACGGCTCGCACCCGGTGCGCCCGGTGCCGGGGACGCTGCTGGGCGGGCTGCTGCCGGAGAGCGAGTTGGAGGTGCCGACCTTCCACCACCAGGCCGTCGACCGGGTGGGGTCGGGCCTGCGGGTGAGCGCCCACGCGCCGGACGGGACGGTGGAGGCGGTGGAGGGGCCGGGGTTCACGCTCGGGGTGCAGTGGCACCCGGAGCAGGGGGACGACCTGCGGCTGATGCGGGCCCTGGTCCGGGCGGCCACCGCGGCGGTCCTCGACACACTGGTGCTGGGGTAGCACAACTGGGCGCGGGGGCAGGGGATTTCGGCTGTTCGGCCGGGTGCGGAACGCACCGGGTGCGCCCCTCTGAACGGCAACGACAACGGTCACCAGTACAGCCTTTGGATCTTTGTCGATTCTGCGGTTCACTTCGGTTGCGGGGCGGTCGCAACGCGCCCCCTTTCCCACCCGTGCGCCCAGAGAGGACTTCCATGGCCGGGCACGAGCATTCGCACGATGATCATGCGCATGACCACAAGCACTCGCACGCGCACGGCTCCGGCGGGCACGCGCACGGCTCAGGCGGCCACGGCGGCCACTCGCACGGTGTCTCCGCCGACGCGGACCGACGCTGGCTGCTCGGCGCCCTCGCCCTGATCGTCGTCTTCATGGCCGGCGAGGTCGCGGTCGGCTTCGCCGCCCAGTCCCTGGCGCTGATCTCGGACGCCGCGCACATGCTCACCGACGCCGCCTCGATCGCGCTCGCGCTGGTCGCCATGCGGCTCGCCGCCCGCCCGGCCCGGGGCGGCTACACCTACGGCCTCAAGCGCGCCGAGATCCTCTCCGCCCAGGCCAACGGCGTCACCCTGCTGGTGCTGTCGGCCTGGCTGGGCTACGAGGCGATCACCCGGCTGTTCGAACCGCCGGAGGTCACCGGCTCGCTGGTGCTGGTCACCGCGCTGGTCGGGATCGTGGTCAACCTCGCGGCCACCTGGTGCATGTCCAAGGCCAACCGCAGTTCGCTGAACGTCGAGGGCGCCTTCCAGCACGTGCTGACCGACCTGTACGCGTTCATCGCCACCGCCGTCGCCGGCGCCGTCGTCCTGACCACCGGCTTCGCCCGGGCCGACGCCATCGCCTCGCTGATCGTCGTCGCGCTGATGCTCAAGGCCGGCATCGCGCTGGTCCGCGACTCCGGGCGGATCTTCCTGGAGGCCGCCCCGGCCGGGATCGACCCGGACACGGTGGCCGACCGGATGGTCACCGAGCCGCTGGTGGAGGAGATCCACGACCTGCACATCTGGGAGATCACCTCCGGCCAGCCCGCCCTGTCCGCACACGTCCTCGTCACCCCCGGCGGCGACTGCCACGCGGTGCGGCGCTCCCTGCAGCGCCGGCTCGCGGACGAGTACGGCATCACCCACTCCACCCTCCAGGTCGACCACGTCGGCGAGGACGAGGCCGGCGCGCTGCTGCAGATCGCCACCCCGTCCGACACCGCCGCCGAACACTGCGCCGACGCCCACGGCCCGGTCCACCGCGCCGGCCCGCACGAGCACTGAGAACCGTCCGTCCGTCATCCCCGTACGGCATGATTCGACACGTGACCGCACCGCGACTGATGCTGCTCGACTCCGCCAGCCTCTACTTCCGGGCCTACTTCGGCGTACCGGACACCCTGCGCTCGCCGCAGGGTGAGCCGGTCAACGCCGTCCGCGGCCTGCTGGACTTCATCGCCCGGCTGGTCCACGACCACCGGCCCGACGAGTTGGTGGCCTGCATGGACGCCGACTGGCGCCCGCAGTGGCGGGTCGACCTCGTCCCCTCCTACAAGACCCACCGGGTCGCCGAGGCGGCCGAGGACGGCCAGGAGGAGGTGCCCGACACCCTGGCCCCGCAGGTCCCGGTGATCGAACAGGTGCTGGACGCCCTCGGCATCGCCCGCGTCGGCTCCCCCGGCTACGAGGCGGACGACGTCATCGGCACCCTCACTGCCCGCTCGACCGGACCGGTGCAGATCGTCACCGGCGACCGCGACCTCTTCCAACTGGTGGACGACGCCCGCGGGATCACCGTGCTCTACCCGGTCAAGGGCATGGGCAACCTCCAGGTCACCGACGACGCGGTGCTGCTGGAGAAGTACGGCGTGCGCGGCGCCCGGTACGCCGACATGGCCGCCCTGCGCGGAGACCCGTCGGACGGCCTGCCCGGCGTCAAGGGCATCGGCGAGAAGACCGCCGCCCAGCTGATCAACGAGTACGGCGACCTCGCGGCCATCCGCGCCGCCGCCCTCGACGTCGCCTCCAAGCTCACCCCCGCCCGCCGCCGCAACATCGTCGACGGCGCCGCCTACCTCGACGTCGCCCCCAAGGTCGTCCGCGTCGCCGACGACGCCCCCCTCCCGGACTTCGACCCGGCCCTCCCCCGCGAACCCCTCTACCCCATGACCCTCGAGGAACTCTCCACCCGCTGGGGCCTCGGCACCTCCCTCGACCGCCTCCTCGACGCCCTCGCCACCCGCTGAGCCGCCACACGCCGAGGGGCCCGCGCGTTCGTGGCGAACGCGCGGGCCCCTGCGGGGGTTCGGGCGGCTAGCCGACGGAGGAGTAGGCGATGATGCCGCGGCGGAGGCCGTCGACGGCCTTGCGGGCGGTCCTGCGGAGTTCGGCGTCCTCGCCGGCGGCGTCCTGGATCTGGCCGAGGACGTCGATCAGCTGCTTGGTCCAGCGGACGAAGTCGCCGGCCGGCATGTCGGCGTCGCGCAGGACCTGGTCGAGGTTGTGGCCGAGCGCCCAGCGGTAGGCGACCCAGGCGAAGCCCAGGTCGGGCTCGCGCTGGCCGACGCCCTCGGCGGTGTTGATCCGGTGCTGCTCCTCCAGGGCGTCCAGGTGGCCCCAGATCCGGACCATCTTGCCGAGTGCCTCCTTGGCCGCGCCCTCCGGCACCCGGGGGGCGCCGGCGTCGTCGGACTGGCGGGCCTCGTACACCAGCGCCGAGGCGCAGGCGGCGAGTTCGGCGGCGGCCAGGCCGCTCCAGACGCCCTCACGGATGCACTCGGAGGCGAGCAGGTCGAGTTCGCCGTAGAGCCGGCCGAGCCGCTTGCCGTCGTCGGTGACGGTGTCCCCGCTGAGGTAGCCGAGGTCGGTGAGCAGCGCGCAGACCCGGTCGAAGGTGCGGGCGATGGTGTGGGTGCGCGAGCGCATCCGGCGTTCCAGCAGTTCGGTGTCGCGGTGCAGCCGGTGGTAGCGCTCGGCCCAGCGGGCGTGGTCCTCGCGGTCGGAGCAGCCGTGGCAGGGGTGCTGGCGCAGTTCGGTGCGCAGCCGGGTGATCTCCGGGTCGTCGGCGGCGGCCGCGCGGCCGCGCCGGAAGCGCTCGGGCTCCAGGTGTCCGGCCTTGGTGCGCAGTGCCGAGGCGAGGTCGCGCCGGGACTGCGGGCTGCGCGGGTTGAAGGACTTGGGGATGCGCAGCCGTTCGATGGCGGCGACCGGGTGCGGGAAGTCGATCATGGCGAGCCGCTTGACCTGCCGCTCGGCGGTGAGCACCACCGGGCGCGGGCCGTCCTGGAAGTCGGGGTGGCGCGGGCCGCCCCGGCCGGAGCGGTTGACCGGCGGCAGGCCCGGGTCGAGGACCAGGGCGAGGCCGGCGAACTTGCCGGTGGGCACGTGGATGACGTCGCCGGGCTTCAGCTGCTCGATGGACTCGACGGCGGCCGCGCGGCGCTGGCTGGTGCCCTCGCGGGCCATCTCGTTCTCGCGGTCCTTGAGCCGGCGGCGCAGCTCCATGTACTCGTCGAAGTCGCCGAGGTGGCAGGTCATCGACTCGCGGTAGCCCTCCAGCCCCTCCTCGTTGCGCTGCACCTGGCGGGCGATGCCGACCACCGAGCGGTCCGCCTGGAACTGGGCGAAGGACGTCTCCAGCAGCTCGCGCGAGCGGTGCCGCCCGAACTGGGAGACCAGGTTGACGGCCATGTTGTACGAGGGCCGGAACGAGGACTTCAGCGGGTAGGTGCGGGTGCCGGCCAGGCCGGCCAGCGCCTCCGGGTCGAGGCCGCGCTGCCAGAGGACCACCGCGTGGCCCTCGACGTCGATGCCGCGCCGCCCGGCCCGGCCGGTGAGCTGGGTGTACTCGCCGGGGGTGATGTCGGCGTGGGTCTCGCCGTTCCACTTGACCAGCTTCTCCATGACCACCGAGCGGGCGGGCATGTTGATGCCGAGCGCGAGGGTCTCGGTCGCGAAGACGGCCTTGACCAGGCCCTTCACGAAGAGCTCTTCGACGACCTCCTTGAACCGGGGCAGCATCCCGGCGTGGTGGGCGGCGATGCCGCGCTCCAGCCCGTCCAGCCACTCGAAGTAGCCGAGGACGTGCAGGTCCTCGTCGGGGATGTCGGCGCAGCGCTCCTCGACGAAGGCCCGGACCTGGGCGCGCTCGGAGTCCTTGTTGAGCCGCAGCCCGGAACTGAGGCACTGCTGGACGGCGGCCTCGCAGCCGGCCCGGCTGAAGATGAAGGTGATCGCGGGCAGCAGGCCCTCGGCGTCGAGCCGGTCGATGACGTCCACCCGGCCCGGCGTCCAGACCCGGCCGGGACGGCCGTTGGGCATCGAGCGGCCCCGGCCGCGGCCGAAGCGGTCGCGCGGGTTGCGGTCGAGCTCGGAGCGGGCGAGCCGGACCAGCTCGGGGTTGACGGCCTTGCCAGGGTTCTTCAGGTTGTTCTTGGGGCGGCCGTCCCGGTCGGGGTTGGCGAACAGGTCGTACATCCGGTTGCCGGCCATCACGTGCTGCCACAGCGGCACGGGGCGGGTCTCGGAGACGATCACCTTGGTGCCGCCGCGCACGGTGTCCAGCCAGTCGCCGAACTCCTCGGCGTTGGAGACGGTCGCGGAGAGCGAGACGAGGGTGACCGACTCGGGGAGGTGGATGATGACCTCCTCCCAGACGGCGCCGCGGAAGCGGTCGGCGAGGTAGTGCACCTCGTCCATCACGACGTAGCCGAGGCCGTCGAGGGTGCTGGAGCCCGCGTAGAGCATGTTGCGCAGCACCTCGGTGGTCATGACCACCACGGGTGCGTCGCCGTTGACGGAGTTGTCGCCGGTGAGCAGGCCGACCTTGGCGGCGCCGTAGCGCTTGACCAGGTCCCCGTACTTCTGGTTGGAGAGCGCCTTGATCGGCGTGGTGTAGAAGCACTTGCGGCCCGAGGCCAGGGCCAGGTGCACGGCGAACTCGCCGACGATGGTCTTCCCGGAGCCGGTGGGGGCGGCGACCAGGACGCCGGATCCGGCCTCCAGCGTCTCGCAGGCCTCCAGCTGGAAGTCGTCCAGCGGGAAGTCGTACAGCTGCTGGAAGCCGTACAGGGCGGTGGCCTGCTCCTGGGCCCGGCGACGGCTGGCCGCGTACGCCTCGGCGGGGCTGAGCTCCTGGTCGTCCTGGGGCTCTGGATCGGGGGTGTTCATCGCCGTCCGGGTGTGGTTGGTGTGATCTCGCATCTCAGCGAGAGGTTACCCGGGAGGAGTGACATCGATAGCACCGTTTTTCCGTGCGACGGGATCACTCCTCTCCCGGTTCCATGGTCGCAAATGTCTCCGGGTGATCGGGACGGTTTCGGGTTCGAAGCGGCTAGCCCTTCAGCAGCTCCACCAGCCCGTCCGCCAGCCGCTCGTACTCCTGCGGCCGGTTGTAGAGCTGCGCGCTGACCCGCAGCACCCCGCCGCCCTCCCAGGGGCGGACGGCGATCCGGGCGCCGAGCCGGTGCCACACCTCGGCCATCAGCGCCTTCACCTGCGGCTCGGTCTCGCCGTACCCGGCGGGCAGCCGGACGGTGCTCATCCACACCCCGGGCGTCGCGGGCAGCGGGGCCAGGCCGGCCCGCTCGGCCAGCACCCGGCGGCCGTACCCGGCGAGGGCGGTGTTGTGGGCGGCCACCGCCGCGTGGCCGAGTCCGCGCAGCAGCTCGAAGCCGGCCGGGGCGGCCAGCCAGGGCGTGTAGTCGCAGGTGCCGCGCCACTCGACGTTGCCCGGGAAGCCCTTGTCGTGCTCCCAGGACAGCGCCAGCGGGCGGATCCGGGCGGTCCACTCGGGGCGGACGGCGAGCACCCCGGTGGCGCGCGGGGCGAAGGCCCACTTGTGCAGGTTGCCGAACCAGAAGTCGGCGTTCGGGTCGATCGGGGCGGGCAGCATGCCGGGTGCGTGGGCGCCGTCCACCACGGTGGTGACGCCGCGGGCGCGCAGGTCGGCGAGCAGCGCCGGGCCGGCCACCAGGCGGGCGGTGGGCGAGGTCAGCTGGTCGAGGATCGCGACGGTGGTGCGGTCGTCCACGGCGGCGAGCACGGCCTCCCGGACGGCCTGCTCGTCGGGGGCTTCCAGGGGGACGGGGGCGACCACGACCTCGGCGCCCGTCTCGGCGGCCTTGCGGGCAGCGGCCCGCGTCACCGCGCCGTAGCCGTGGTCGGTGACCAGGATCCGGTCGCCGGGCGCGAAGGGGATGCTGTCGAGGGCGATCGCGACCGCCTCGGTGACGTTGGAGACCAGCGCGAGCCGGTCCGGGTCGGTGGCCAGTTCGGCGGCGAGCAGGGTCCTGGCCGCGGCGATCCGGGCCGGGAGGTCGGCGAAGAAGCCGTCCGGGTCCTGCTCGTGCTCGACGCGCAGGCGCTCCTGCGCCCGCTGCACCGGGACGGGCACGGCCCCGAACGAGCCGTGGTTCAGGTGCGCCGCCGGCGACACGCTGAACAGCCCGTCGGCGGCGGGCAACGGGGCCGGGGGTTCGGCGGTCCGCAGGTCCTCGATCACGGGTTTCCTCCGCTGGCTGACACTCACACTGATGTGTGACATTTCACATGACAGACTACTGGTCGGGGCGCGCACCTCGCGACCACCATCGGGCCGTGACCATCACCGACGCCTTCCTTGCCCTCAGCGCCCGTACCGGCCGGTTCACCTTCGGCGCACCGCGTGCGTACACCTTCGCCGAGGACGGTACCCGGCTGCTGCTGCTCCGCTCCACCGGTCCGGAGGACCCGGTCGACCGCCTCCACCTGCTCGACACCACCACCGGCGAGGAGCGGCTGGTCGCCGACCCGGCCGCACTGCTGCCCGGCCGCACCGGCCGGCGCGACGACCTGCCCGCCGTCGAGCGCCGGCTGCGCGAGCGCACCCGGCTGGTCGCCGCCGGGATCGGCACGTACGCCGCCACCGCCGACCTCTCCACCGCCGTCTTCACCCTGGACGGCCGGCTGTTCCGCACCGACACCGCCGCCGGCACCAGCGACGAACTCCCGGTCGCCGGGCCCGCGTTCGACCCCCGGCCGGACGCCACCGGGCAGCGCGTCGCCTACGTCGCCGGGGACGCCCTGTTCGTCACCCCCGCCCTCGAACCGTTCTCCCCCGCCGACGGCGCCCGCTGGGGCGTCGCCGAGTTCGCCGCCGCCGAGGAGCTCGGCCGCCACCGGGGCCACTGGTGGCGCCCGGACGGCCGCGCGCTGCTGGCCGCCCGGGTCGACGAGTCCGCCGTCCCCCGGCGGTACTTCGCCGACCCGGCGAACCCCGGCGAGGCGCCCGAGGACTTCGCCTACCCGCAGGCCGGCGGCCCCAACGCGGACGTCCAGCTCTGGGTGCTCGGCCTCGACGGCACCCGGGTCCGACTGCACTGGGACGCCGAGGAGTTCCCGTACGTCTGCGCCGCCTCCTGGGCCTCCGACGGGGAGGTGCTGCTCACCGTCGCCGACCGCCTGCAGCAGAACGTGCTGCTGCTGAGCGCCGACCCGCAGACCGGCAGGACCGACGAACTCTCCCGCACCACCGACGAGTTCTGGGTGGACGACCTGCCCGGCACCCCCGCCCGGCTGGCCGACGGCCGACTGCTCACCGTCCACGACACCCCGCAGGCCCGCGGCCTCGCGCTGGACGGCAAGCCGCTGGACACCACCGGCCTGCAGATCCGCCGGGTCGTCGGCCGGCTGCGCGGCCGGCTGCTCTGCGAGACCGGCGAGGGCGACCCCTTCGACCAGTACGTCCACCTGATCGACCCGGACGGCGGCGCCCCCGAGCCGCTCGCCTCCGGCCCCGGCACCCACACCGCCCTCGCCGCCGCCGACACCCTGCTGCTCACCTCGGCCGACGCCGGCGGCGTCCGGCGCGTCGTCAGCCTCGACGGCCGCGAGCTGCCGCTCACCGACCTCAGCGCCCCGCTGCCCCACCGGGTGGAGCCGCAGCGTTCCCGGGTCACCGAACGCGCCCTGCCCGCCGCCGTGGTGTACCCGCGCGGCCACGTCCCCGGCCGGCGGCTGCCCGTCCTGCTGGACGTCTACGGCGGGCCCGGCTACCAGGCGGTGGCCAACGAGCCGCGCCGCTGGCAGCTCAAGCAGTGGTGGGCCGACCAGGGCTTCGCGGTGGTCACCGTCGACAACGGCGGCACCCCGTTCGTCTCCCCCGCCTTCAGCCGGACCATCTT
Source organism: Kitasatospora sp. NPDC048298 (assembly GCF_043201465.1). Taxonomy (NCBI): domain Bacteria; kingdom Bacillati; phylum Actinomycetota; class Actinomycetes; order Kitasatosporales; family Streptomycetaceae; genus Kitasatospora; species Kitasatospora sp. NPDC048298. The sequence continues at coordinate 78,171 of NZ_JBICYZ010000005.1, read as the reverse complement.
CCGCCGCTTCTCCCGGGTGACCCTGGACGACCAGGTCGACGCCCTGCACGCGCTCGCCGAGGAGCACCCTGACCTCGACCTCGGCCGGGTCGGCGTGCGCGGCTGGTCGTACGGCGGCTACCTCGCGGCGCTCGCCGTGCTGCGCCGCCCGGACGTCTTCCACGCCGCCTGCGCGGGCGCCCCGCCCACCGACTTCCGGCTCTACGACACCGCGTACACCGAGCGCTACATGGACCTGCCGCAGGAGAACCCCGAGGGCTACGCCGACGACTGCCTGCTCACCGACGCGCCCGGCCTGGCCAGGCCGCTGCTGCTGATCCACGGGCTGGCGGACGACAACGTCCACCCCTCGCACACCCTGCTGCTCTCCCAGGCGCTCACCAGGGCCGGCCGCCCGCACAACGTGCTGCCGCTGCCCGGCGCCACCCACATGACCCCGGGCGGGCTGCTGGAGCAGCTGGCCCAGGCCGAACTCGCCTTCCTGCGGGCCTCTTTGGAGTGATCCGTCGCACCGCCCCGGGCGGAGTGCCGAGGGGCGTCGCACCGCCGGGTGCGGCGCCCCTTCCACTTGCCCCTTCCACTTGCCCCAGCCTCTTCCACGTGACCGGTCACATGTGAAATATTACCTGCGCTTCACCGACTGATGACCCGAAGGACCCCCATCCCCCGGAAAGGAACGGTCAGTTGCGCAGACTGTCCGCCGCCCTCGCCGCCGCGCTCACCACCGGCGCGATAGCGGCCACCCTGCTGGGCACCCCCGCCCAGGCCGCACCCCCGACCCCCGCCGCCCTCGCCGCCCCCGCCGACGCAGGGCAGGGCGCCGAGGCCCCGCCCGCACCGCTGGTCCCGCAGGAGCGCGAGCGCCAGGCGCTGCGCGGCAAGGCCCTGGAACAGCTCAACAAGGGCACCGTCGCCAAGAGCGCCGGCAAGCGGGCCCCGGCGAAGGTGAAGATCGGCGACGACTACGTCCAACTCGCGCACCAGCGCACGGACAAGGTCTTCGTGATCCTCGCCCAGTTCGGCGACCAGGTGGACACCACCACCCAGTGGAACGGCCAGGCCCGCTACGGCGGCACCCCCGGCCCACGCCACAACCAGATCCCCAAGCCGGGCCAGGACGACAACCACACCCTGTGGTCGGCGGACTTCGACCGCGCGTACTACCAGAAGATGTTCTTCGACGACACGCCCGGCGCGGTGTCGATGCGCAACTACTACCGCACCCAGTCCTCCGGCCGGTACGACGTCGAGGGCACCGTCAGCGACTGGGTCACCGTCCCGTACAACGAGGCCCGCTACGGCAGCAACAAGGGCCCGCAGGGCTCCGGCGCCTGGACCCAGGGCCAGGAGTTCATCCGGGACGCCGTCAAGGCCTGGTACGACGGCGAGATCGCCAAGGGCCGCTCCGCCGCCGACATCAAGGCGCAGCTCGCCCAGTACGACGTCTACGACCGCTACGACCACGACAAGGACGGCGAGTTCGCCCAGCCGGACGGCTACCTGGACAACGTCGTCGTGGTGCACGCGGGCGTGGACGAGACCTGGGGCGGCGGTGCCCAGGGCGCCGACGCGCTGTGGGCGCACCGCAGCTGGACCTTCCCGGACGCGACCGGGCAGACCGGCCCGGAGGGCAACAGGATCGGCGGCGCCCCCGTCGGCGACACCGGCCTGTACGTCTACGACTACGTCCAGGCGGGCGAGAACAGCGGCGTCGGCCTGTTCGCCCACGAGTACGGCCACAACCTCGGCCTGCCCGACCTGTACCCCACCAGCGGTGGCGACAACAGCGTCAACTTCTGGTCGCTGATGTCCTCCGGCTCCTACCTGGGCAAGGGCCCGAACACCACCGGCGGCTACCCCGGCGACCTCGACGCCTGGAGCAAGCTGCAGTTCGGCTGGCTCGACTACGACGAGGCGCAGGCCGCCACCCGCTCCACCCACGCCCTCGGGGTGAGCAGCTACAACACCGACCAGGCCCAGGCGGTCCTGGTGCACCTGCCGGACGGCACCACCAGCACCGACCTCGCCGACCCGTACGAGGGCGGCCGGCAGTGGTGGAGCGACACCGGCGACAACCTCGACAACTCCCTCGCCCGGGACGTCGACCTGCGCACCGCCGCCGGCCCGGCCGCCCTGGACGCGGCGGTCTGGTACGACACCGAGCAGGACTACGACTTCCTGACCGTCGAGGCCTCCACCGACCAGGGCAAGCACTGGACCGCCCTCGGCGGCACCGTGGACGGCGCCCCGATCGGCAACACCAGCGCCAACACCCCTGGACTGAGCGGCAGTTCCGGCGGCTACAAGCAGCTGCACATCCCGCTGGACGGCTACCTCGGGCAGCAGGTGCGGCTGCGCTTCCACGTCACCTCGGACAGCAACACCCACGGCCGGGGCGTGCTGGTGGACGCCGTGAAGGCCACCGCCGGCGCCACCGTGCTGTTCACCGACGGCGCCGAGAACGGCACCGGCGGCTGGACGGCCGGCGGCTTCACGGTCATCACCGGCCGCACCGCCGTCAAGCAGCACCCGCGCGCGTACCTCGCCGAGAACCGCCGCTACACCGGCTACGGGGCGTTCCTGAAGACCGGCCCGTACAACTTCGGCTACGGCGGCGTCGCGGGCAAGGCCAACGTGGTGGACAACTACCCGTACCAGGAGGGCGTCCTGGTCTGGCTGTGGGACACCTCGTACGGTGACAACAACACCAAGGACCACCCCGGCGGCGGGCTGATCCTGCCGGTCGACGCCCACCCGGCGCCGGTCCGCTTCGCCGACGGCACCCTGGTCAACGGGCGGGCGCAGACGTACGACGCGCCCTTCTCGCTCAAGCCGACCACGCCGTTCACCCTGCACAAGGGCGGCGTCGCGGTGCGGGTCCCGGCGAAGCCGGCCGTGCCGGTGTTCAACGACCACACCGGGGTGTACGGCGACCCGGCGACGCCGCAGCTGACGGTGAAGGTGCCGGACACCAACACGAAGATCGAGGTCGTCCGGGAGTCCCAGGGCGGGAAGATCACCACCGTCCGGGTCGGCCCGGCCTCCTGACCCGCGCAACCGTGTGAAAAGCGGCCCCGGATCCCCCCGACGAAGGGGATCCGGGGCCGGTCCGTGTCCTCACCGCCCCAGAGCACGGGCGGTGCGGGCCGCGGTCGCCACCCCGAGGACGGTGATCGCGGCTATCCCGAAGGTCATGTACCGGGCCGAGTCGACCGGGGTGTCGCCGCCCAGGTTGACCAGCGTGCCGGCCAGTGCCGAGGTCACCGAGAAGGCGATCAGCTGGGTGGTGTTGATCGCCGCGGCCGCCTTGCCGCCCTCGGCCGGGTCGCTGCTGCTGCGCATCGCGGCCACGCTCAGGTGCGGGAAGGCCAGCCCGATCCCGGTGCCGGCGCCGAACAGCGCCACCGCCCACAGCAGGACCCGAAGCCCGGAGGCGTGCCCGGTCTGCGACAGCCCGTAGACCAGCAGGCCGGCGACCAGCACCAGCGGCGCGGTGCGGATCGCCAGGGCCCGGCCGCGGGCCGACTCGATGCCGACGCTGAACAGCTGGGCGGTGGTCCAGCCGGCCGAGGTCGTGGCGCCGAGGAACCCTGCCACCAGCGGGGAGAGCCCGCCCAGCTCCTGGCCGAACAGCGGGATGAAGTTCTCCGTCACCACGCCCGCGCAGAGCACCGCGACGGTCAGGTAGAGCCACTTCAGCGGGTTGCCGGCCCGGTAGGTCTGCTGCGGCAGCACCGTCGCCGCCGCGCGCCGCTCGGCCGAGACGAAGCCCGCCAGCAGCGCCAGTCCGGCGAGCAGGCAGAGCGCCGTCGGCCAGCCGCTCGGCACGGTCGAGCTGACGCTGAAGGCGGCCGCCGCCAGGGTGAGCAGCAGCAGCGAGGGCAGCGGCACCGGGCCGCTGCCGTGCCCCGCGCCGGAGCGCCCGGGCAGCACCCGGCGGGCCAGCGCCGCCAGCACGAGCGCGGCGGCCAGCAGCAGGACGTACGCCCCGCGCCAGATGCCGAGCTGGGCGAAGAGCCCGCCCAGCGACGGGCCGACCAGGGTGCCGACACCCCACATCGCGGAGACCAGCCCGGCCGCACGGGTCCACAGCCGCTCCGGCAGGGCGCTGCGGATCACGGCGTAGCCGAGCCCGGCGACCAGGCCGCCGCCGAGGCCCTGCACCACCCGGCCGGTGATCAGCGCCGCCATCGACGGGCTGAGCGCGTTGACCACCGCGCCGGCGCCGAAGACCAGGAAGCCCAGCACGTAGGCCCGGGCGGCGCCGAGCCGGTCCAGCAGACGGCTGACCAGCATCGAGGCGATGACGGCGGCCGTCAGGAAGCCGGTGGCCACCCAGGCGTAGTACCGCTCGCCGCCGATGTCGGCCACGATCGAGGGCATCAGGGCGGCGGTGAAGTAGAGGTTCATCGCGTACAGCGCGACGCCGCCGGCCAGGATCGAGGCGGGGGCGGCGTAGCGGCGGGAGAAGAGTTCGCGCCACCCGCCGGTGGCTCCCACGGACGGCGACTCCTTAGGGTAACTTCCCAGCTCGGGCTGGGTCCTGTCGTTCTTGGCGGCAACTGATTCGGTCACGTCCGGTACGCTAGGACTTCAACAAAACTTGAAGTCAAGACCGACTGCCGAGGAGCCGCCATGACCACCGCACCGGTCGATCTGCTGAGCGTCGGCGAGGTGGCCCGGCGGGCCGGGATCGCCACCTCGGCGGTGCGCTTCTACGAGGACCAGGGGCTGATCTCCTCCGAGCGCACGGCGGGCAACCAGCGCCGCTACCGGCGGCACGTGCTGCGCCGGATCTCGCTCATCCTGGTCGCCAAACGGCTCGGCATCCCGCTCTCCGAGGTCGCCGAGGTGTTCACCGGACTGCCCGAGGACCGGATGCCCGGAAAGCACGACTGGGAGCGGATCTCCCGGCGCTGGGCCGAGCAGCTGCGCGCCCGCCGGGCCGAGCTGGAGCGGCTGGAGGAGGAGCTGACCGGCTGCATCGGCTGCGGCTGCGTGTCGCTGCGCCGCTGCCGGGTGCTCAACCCGGGGGACGAACTCGCCGCCGAGGGGCCGGGCCCGCGCCGGCTGCTGCCGGGCGAGGGCCTGCTGCCCGTCGAGGACTGAGACGAGGGCCGGGACGGGACGAGGCCTGGGACGGGAAGGGTGGAACCCGGTCGGACGCGGCCCTCGCAGGGTTCCCCGCCGCGTCCGACCGGGGGTCATTGGTGCCTCGGGCCGGGTCCCGCGGATCCGGGCCGGGGCCGACGGAATCCGCGGGACACGCCTCAGGCCTCCGGGAAGTGGCAGGCCGCCTGCCGCTCGCCGGGCCCGGCGATCCTCAGCAGCGGCCGCTCGGTCCGGCACAGGTCCTGGGCCTTCGGGCAGCGCGGGTGGAAGGTGCAGCCGGGCGGCGGGGCGGCCGGGCTCGGCGGGTCGCCGAGCAGCACGATCCGCTCCCTGGTCCGCTCCGCCTCCGGGTCGGGCAGCGGGACGGCGGACAGCAGCGCCCTGGTGTACGGGTGCGCGGGGTTGCCGTACACCTCGGCCTTGTCGCCGATCTCCACGATCCGGCCCAGGTACATCACCGCGACCCGGTCGCAGACCCGCTTGACCACCGAGAGGTCGTGGGCGATGAACACGTACGCCAGCCCCAGCTCCTTCTGGAGCCGCTCCATCAGGTTGACCACCTGGGCCTGGATGGAGACGTCCAGCGCGGAGACCGGCTCGTCGGCGATCACCAGCCGCGGCGAGGTGGCCAGCGAGCGGGCGATGCCGATGCGCTGGGCCTGGCCGCCGGAGAACTCGTGCGGGTAGCGGTCCAGGTGCTCGGGGATCAGCCCGACCAGCTCCATCAGCTCGGCGGCCCGCTCGCGCGCGGCCGTCGCGCTCTCGCCCTGGACCAGCAGCGGCTCGGAGATGATCCGGGCCACCGTCTGCCGGGGGTTGAGCGAGGAGTACGGGTCCTGGAAGACCATCTGGAGGTCGCGCCGGTGCGGCCGCAGCTGCGCCTGGGAGAGCCCGCCGATCTCGGTGCCGTCGAAGGTGACGGTGCCCGAGGTCGGGTCGAGCAGCCGGACGATCATCCGCCCGGTGGTCGACTTGCCGCAGCCGGACTCGCCGACCAGCCCGAGCGTCTCGCCCGCGCCGACGTCGAAGCTCACCCCGTCCACCGCCCGGATCGGCGCGCCGGGCCGCCCGGTGCGCCCGCGCCGGCCGGGGAAGGTCTTCACCAGGTCCCGTACCGAGAGCAACGGCTGAGTCATCGCGACACCCCTTCCGGCACCAGCGGCAGGTGGCAGGCGGCCTGGTGGCCGGGGGCGAGCGGGCCGAGCAGGGGGCGCTCGGCCAGGCAGCGGGCGTGCTCCTCGGCGGACGCGGCGATGGTGCGGGCGCAGCGCGGGGCGAAGGAGCAGCCGGGGGCGGGGGCGATCAGCGACGGCGGGCTGCCGGGGATGGCCCGCAGCGGGGCGTCGTCGGTGTCGTCCAGGCGCGGCAGCGAGTCCAGCAGGCCGCGCGTGTACGGGTGCGCGGGCTGCGCGAACAGCCGGTCCACCGGGGCCTGTTCGGCGGCCCGGCCGCCGTACATGACCAGGACCTCGTGGGCGACCCGGGCGACCACGCCGAGGTCGTGGGTGATCATCACGACGCCGAGGCCGCGCTCCTGCTGGATCCGGGCGATCAGGTCGAGGATCTGCGCCTGGACGGTGACGTCGAGCGCCGTGGTGGGCTCGTCGGCGATCAGCAGCTCGGGCTCGCAGGCGAGCGCCATGGCGATCATGACGCGCTGGCGCATGCCGCCGGAGAACTGGTGCGGGTACTCGTCGACCCGGCGGGCCGGCTCGGGGATTCCGACCTCGGCCAGCATCTCCACCGCCCGGGCCCGCCCGGCCTTGCGGTTGGCCTTGAAGTGCACCCGGTAGTGCTCGGCGATCTGCTCCCCGACGGTGTAGAAGGGGTGCAGGCTGGACAGCGGGTCCTGGAAGATCATCGCGATCCGCCGGCCCCGGACGACGCCCAGCTCCCGCTCCCCCAGGCCGCTCAGCTCCTGGCCGTTCAGCCGGATCGAGCCGGTGACGGTGGCGCCGCGGTGCAGGCCCATGACGGCGAGCGAGGTGACGGACTTCCCGCTGCCCGACTCGCCGACCAACCCCAGGGTCCGCCCGGCCTCGACGGTGAAGGAGATCCCATCCACCGCCCGGACGGTGCCGCGCGGGGTGTCGAAGGCGACCTTGAGGTCCTCGACCTCCAACAGCTCGGCCATCAGTACCTCACTCTCGGGTCGACGAACGCGTAGAGCAGGTCGACCAGCAGGTTCGCCGCGACGATGAAGAAGGCCGCGAGCAGGGTGACGCCGAGGATGACGGGCTGGTCGGATCGGGCCAGGCCGTCGTAGAACAGCCGGCCGACGCCGGGCAGGCCGAAGATCGACTCGGTGATGACGGCACCGGCCAGCAGCCCGCCGAGGTCCATCCCGAAGATGGTCAGGATCGGCGTCATCCCGGAGCGCAGCCCGTGCTTGACGGTGACCGTCCGCGACGGCAGGCCCTTGGCCCGGGCGGTGCGGATGTACGGCTCGGCCATCGTCTCGATCATCGAGTTGCGGCTCTGCCTGGCGTACATCGCCGCGTACAGCAGGGCCAGCGCGATCCACGGCAGCAGCAGGTTGGAGGCCCACTCGAAGGGGTTCTCGGTGAACTTGTGGTACGCCGGGTAGGGCAGCAGGCCGGCCGTCCTGACGACGCCCCAGATCAGCATGATCGAGGTGAAGTAGACCGGCAGCGAGGCGGTGCCGACGGACAGCACCATCAGCGCCTTGTCGACCGGCCGGCCCTTGCGCAGCGCCGAGGTGACGCCCGCGCCGAGGCCGAGGACCAGCCAGAGCACGGCCGCGCCGAGCGCCAGCGAGATGGAGACCGGCAGGCGGTCGGTGAGCAGGTCCCACACCGGCAGCCCGTACTCGTAGGAGTAGCCGAGGCAGGGGAAGCCGCAGTGCACGGCGCTGGGTCCGGAGCCGTAGTCGCGGCCGGCGAAGATGCCGCCGAGGTAGGCGAGGAACTGGTCCCAGACCGGCTTGTCCAGGCCCATCGCCGCCTTGACGTCGGCGAGCCGCTCGGGGCTGCAGGTCTTGCCGCAGGCGGCCGCGGCCGGGTCGTTGGGCAGCAGGTAGAAGATGGTGAAGGTGATGGCGCAGATGGCGAGCAGGATGCCCACCACGCCGAGCAGCCGGCGGCCGAGGTAGAGGATCACGACCGGCCTCCCCGGGGGTCGAGGATGTCGCGCAGCGCGTCCCCGAGCAGGGTGAACGCGAGCACGGCGACGAACAGGAAGGCGGTCGGGATCAGGAAGTAGGTCGGGTCGGTCTCGTAGTGCACGATGCTCTCGGCGATCATCTGGCCCCAGGACGCGGTCGGCGGGCGGACGCCCACGCCGAGGTAGCTGAGCGCGGCCTCGGTGGCGATCATGCCGGGGACCAGCAGGGTGGTGTAGGCGATGATCGGGCCGGAGACGTTCGGCAGGATCTCCCTGGTGAGGATGCGCCAGGAGCGCGCCCCGCCGACCTTGGCGGCCTCGACGTACTCGCGGTGCTTGAGCGAGAGGGTCTGGCCGCGCACCACCCGGGCGATGCCGGGCCAGGTGAACAGCCCGATCACCAGGGTGATCAGCAGGATCCGGTTGACGTCCTTGGCCACCGACATCATCGCGATCATGAAGATCAGCGAGGGGAAGGACATCGTGAGGTCCATCAGTCGGGACAGCAGGGTGTCGACGCGCCCGCCGAAGTAGCCCGCCGCGATGCCGGCCAGGGTGCCGACGAGCACGACGACGGCCGTCGCGGTGAACGCGATCAGCAGGGAGACCTGGCCGCCGTGCAGCACCCGGGCGAACAGGTCGCGGCCGGTGCCCGGCTCGACGCCGAGCCAGTGCCGGGCGCTGATGCCGCCGAAGTCGCCCCGGGGCACGCCGCCCAGGTACGGGTCGATGGCGCGCTTGTCGAACTCCTCGGGGGTCCAGCCGCCGAGCGAGCTGAGCGGGCCGGCCAGCGCGGCGGCCAGGAGCAGCACGCCGACGGTGATCAGTCCGAACCGGGCCGAGCCCTTGGCCCACAGCTGGTCCCAGACCAGCCGCCAGGGCCCGCGCCCGGCACTCTTCTTGGCGCCCCCCGCCGTGGCGTCGGCCACGGCGGGGGGCTCAGTGGTGCTACTCATCGCTGACGGCCCCTCACTTGCCCTTGGCGGGGTCCTTGAGGCCGATGGCACCCAGGTCGAGCATGCCGGCGTAGCCCTGGTTGCCGAACGCGCCGGCCACGTTGGAGCCGACCAGCAGGGGGCGGCGCTGCCAGATCAGCGGGACGGCCGGGGCCTTCTTCAGCAGGTCCTGGTCCAGCTGCTGCCAGGCCTTGTTGGCCTCGTTGACGTCCGTCATGGCCGCGATCTGGTCCATCCGGTCCATCGTGGCCTGGTCCTTGAACTGGCTCAGGTTGCCCTGGTTGCCCTTCTCCTTGATGGTGCGGCCGTCGAACTGGAACGGCAGGAAGGTCGCACCGGAGGGGTAGTCGGGGCACCAGCCCTGGATGGTCAGGTCCGGGGCGTTCTTGATGTCGCCGACGGTGTCCTGGAAGGCGGACGGGTCGGTGGTGTTGATGGTGACCTGGACGCCGGCCTTGGACAGCGACTGCTGGATCGCCTCGGCACGGGTCTTGTCGCCGAGCGAGACGGTGAGCGAGACCTTGAGGTCGGTCTTGCCGGCGTCCTGGAGCAGCTTCTTGGCCTTCTCCGGGTCCCCGGTGGCCGGGATCTTCAACGGGTCGGACTTGACGCCGGCGGTCAGCGAGGGCGGCAGGTAGGAGGTCGCCACGTCGGCCATCGCCGGGCCGCCGAAGGCCGTCACCTGCGCGTCGCGGTCGACCGCCCACATCATCGCCTCGCGCACCTTCGGGTCGTCGAAGGGGGCCTTGGCGGTGTTCAGGTACAGCATGTCGGTGCAGCCGGTGACCTCGGCGGCCATCCGGGACTTGATGTCCGGCTTGGGCAGCACCTTGGCGACGGTCTCGTGCTGCATCCAGGGCATGTTGATGGCGTTGGCGTCGGCGCCGTCGCTGGCGATGATCCGGTCGTCGGCCTGGCCGCCCTTGATGCCCTGGGTGACCACGACCTTGTCCGGGTACGCCTTGCGGACGGTGTCGGTGGCCGCGTCCCAGTTGGTGTTGCGGACCAGCACCAGCTGCTTGCCGCGGTCGTAGGTCTCGATCTTGTACGGGCCGGAGGAGAACGGCCGGGCGTCGTACTGGGTGCCCTTCTCCTGGGACTGCGGCACCGGGGAGAAGGTCGGCAGCGAGACGGTGGAGGAGAACTCGGCGACCGAGCGCTTCAGGTGGAAGACGATCGTCTTGTCGTCCGGGGTCTCGATGCTGGCCAGGTGCTCGCCGCCCAGCGGGCCCTTGTAGTTCTCGCCGCCCGCCATGTACTGGATCGCGTAGTCGGGGCCGCCGGTGAGGTCCGGGGAGAAGGAGCGCTCGACGTTGTACTTGATGTCGGCGGACTTGATCGGCGTGCCGTCCTCGTACTTGAGGCCGTCCTTCAGCGTGAAGGTCCACACCTTGCCGCCCTCGGAGGACTTGCCGAGGTCGGTGGCGAGGTCCGGGACGATCTCGCTGCCGGCGGCGCCCGGTTCGGACTTGAAGGTGGTCAGGGTGCGGTAGATCAGCCGGGTGCCGAAGTCCATGTGCGGGACGGTCCAGTTGCGGGCCGGGTCGAGGTGGGCGAAGTCCTGGTTGGTCAGGACGGTGAGGGTGCCGCCCTTGACCGGGGTGCCGCCGATGATCGAGCCGGACGCCGCGCCCGGGCCCTTGCCGTCGGAGGGGGCGGCGTCGGTGCCGCTGTCGCTCTTGTCGTTGGAGCAGGCCCCGAGGCCGAGGGTGAGGGTCGCCGCGAGGGCCGCCGCGAGGGCGGCGTGGGTGCGCCTGGTCATGTGCAACTCCGCTGTGGGGGCCCGATCCCGCGATCTGGCCGGCTGCGCTGTGTGACCCGTAACATAGTAATGTGAAATTGCACTGCACAAGAGGTGACGCCCTCCGTTACCGAGCTGTGTCCGTGCCCGCATCTCCCCAGCCCCATCTAGGAGTTCACCGGTGACCCTCCCCACGACCGGCCTCAACACCGGAAGCCACGACCTCCCGGTCTCCCCCGCCCTCGCCTCGTTCATGGCCACCAGCTGGGCCGCCACCCCGCTCCCCACCGACCGGCGGGTCCCCGGCTACGACCGCTTCCCCGGCCGCCGCGCCCGGCTCTCCGCCGCCTTCCCCGGCGAACGGCTGATCGTCCCGGCCGGCCGGCTCAAGGTCCGCTGCAACGACCTCGACTACCGCTTCCGCCCGCACAGCGCGTACGTCTGGCTCACCGGCCTCACCGGCGAGGACCAGGCCGACCACGTCCTGATCCTCGAACCGGCCGGCCCCGAAGGCCACGAGCCGATCCTCTACCTGCGCCCGCGTTCCCCCCGCGACGGCGGCGAGTTCTACCGCGACCGCCGCTACGGCGAGTTCTGGGTCGGCTCCCGGCCCGACCTCGCCGAGGCGGCCCGACTCACCGGGGTGCGCACCGAACACCTCGACGACCTCGGCAAGCTGCTCAGCGGCCCCCAGCCGCCCACCCGGGTGCTGGCCGGCACCGACCCGCTGGTCGACGAGGCCACCGGGCGGCCGGACGACGGACTCCGCGACGGCGAACTGGCCGCCGTCCTCTCCGAGTTGCGCCTGGTCAAGGACGCCTGGGAGATCGGCCAGCTGCAGCTGGCCGTCGACCACACCACCACCGGCTTCGAGGACGTCGTCCGCGCCCTGCCCACCGCCCTGCGCCACCACCGCGGCGAACGCTGGATCGAGGGCGTCTTCGACCTGCGCGCCCGCGCCGAGGGCAACGGCACCTCGTACACCACCATCGCCGCCTCCGGCGCCCACGCCTGCGTGCTGCACTGGATCCGCAACGACGGCGCCCTCGACCCGAACTCCCTGCTGCTGCTGGACGCGGGCGTCGAGACCGACACCCTCTACGCCGCCGACATCACCCGCACCCTCCCGCTCAGCGGCACCTTCACCCCGGTCCAGCGCCAGGCCTACGACCTCGTCCTCGCCGCCCAGAGCGCCGGCATCGCCGCCCTGCGCCCGGGGGCGCAGTTCCGCGACTTCCACCGCGCCGCCATGCGCGTCATCGCCGAGGGCCTCGCCGACTGGGGCGTCCTGCCCGTCTCCGCCGAGGAGGCCCTCGCCGAGGACAACGGCCTCTACCGCCGCTACACCCTCTGCGGCAGCGGCCACATGCTCGGCCTCGACTACCACGACTGCGCCAGGTCCCGCGCCGACCGCTACCTCGACGGCACCCTGGAGGAGGGCATGGTCCTCACCGTCGAACCCGGCCTCTACCTCCAGCCCGACGACGAGACCCTCCCCGCCGAACTCCGCGGCCTCGGCATCCGCATCGAGGACGACCTGGTCATCACCGCCGACGGCGCCCACCTGATGTCCGGCGCCCTCCCCCGCACCGCCGACGCCGTCGAGTCCTGGATGGCCGACCTGCTGAGCTGAGCGGCTACCCCCGCGCCGCGCGCCACAGCTCGGTGACGATCGCCTCCGCGGGGCCGGTGCGGGCGAGCAGGTGGGCCGTGCCGGCCCAGAGGTGCATGGCGGCGGTGTCGCCGCGGCGGGCGGCGGCGGCGCGCAAGGGGGTGGTGAGGCGGTTGACCTCGGGGTAGGCGGGCGGGGCGTAGGGGCCGTAGCGGTCGATGAAGGCGTTGCGCAGGCCGCGGGCGGGACGGCCGGTGAAGGCCCGGGTGACGGCCGTCTCCGGGAGTTCGACGAGCGCGGCCCGGTGGGCGGCCGGGGCACCGGACTCGTCGGAGCGCAGCAGCGCCGTGCCCAGCTGCACCGCCACCGCCCCCGCCCGCAGGGCCGCCGCGACGGCCGGGCCGTCGCCGAGCCCGCCCGCGGCGACCAGCGGCAGCGCCGTCACCTCCCGTACGGCGGGCAGCAGTCGGAGCAGCGGCAGGTCCCCCGGCACGTCCGCCACCCGGTGGGTGCCCCGGTGGCCGCCCGCCTCCGGGCCCTGCACGCACAGCGCGTCCATCCCGAGGGCCTGCGCCGCCCGCGCCTCCCGCGGCGTGGTGACGGTGGCGACCTGGGTCGTCCCGACCGCCCGCAGCGCCGCCGCCTCCTCGGCCGTCGGCAACCCGAAGGTGTACGAGACCACCGGCACCGGGTCCGCGACCAGCGCGGCGAGCTTGGCCTCCCAGTCGTCCCGGTCCGGCTCGGCCTCCTCCGGCAGCGTCACGTCCCACCGCTCGGCCTCGGGCCGCAGCCGCTCCCGGTAGGCGGCGACGGCCACCCGGTCCCCGGGCGGGCCCGGCACGAAGAGGTTCACCCCGAACGGCCGGTCGCCGGCCTTCCGTACCGCGGCGATCTGTTCGGACATCCCGGCGGCGCTCTTCATCCCGGCGGCCAGGAACCCCAGCCCGCCGGCCCGGTTCACCGCCGCCACCAGCTCGGGCGTCGAGGGCCCGCCCGCCATCGGGGCGGCGATCACGGGCACGGCGAGGTCATGGATACCGACGGCCATCGGGGCTCCTCACACTGCGGGCGGGCACGGGGACCGATCCCACCCTACGCTCAGCGGATCAGCCCCCGCCGTCGCGCCTCGCGCACCGCCGCCGTACGCGAGTCCACCCCCAACTTGGTGTAGATGTGCACCAGATGGGACTTCACCGTGGCCTGGCTCAGGTGCAGCCGCTGGCTGATCCGCTGGTTGGCCAGCCCGTCCGCGACCAGCCCCAGCACCTCGGTCTCCCGGGCGCTGAGCGCCGCCGCCGGCGTCCGCATCCGCTCCAGCAGCCGGTCCGCGACGCTGGGCGCCAGCGCGCTGCGCCCGGCCGCGGCGGCCCGTACCGCCTGGGCCAGTTCCTCCGGTGGCGCGTCCTTCAGCAGGTAGCCGGTGGCGCCGGCCTCCAGGGCCGGCAGGGTGTCCGCGTCGGTGTCGTACGTGGTGACCACCAGCACCCGGGGCGCGCCCGGCCTGGCGGTGATCGCCGCGGTGGCCTGCGCCCCGTTCATCGCCGACCCCGGCCCGAACTGGAGGTCCATCAGCACCACGTCCACGCCCGGCTCCGCGGCCAGCTCGACGGCCCGCTCGGCGGTGGCCGCCTCCGCGACGATGGTGAAGTCCGGCTCGGACTCCAGCACCGCCCGCAGTCCGGCCCGCACCACCGGGTGGTCGTCCGCGATGAGCAGCCCGATCACGAGCCGGCCTCCGCGGTGACCGGCAGCTGCACCGCCACCGCCGTGCCCTCGCCGGGCACCGACTCCACCGTGAAGCTGCCGCCGAGTGCCCGCGCCCTGGCCCGCATCGAGGGCAGCCCGAACCCGCCCTCCTCACTGGTGCGGCCCGCGACCGCCGCCGGATCGAACCCGGCCCCGTCGTCGACCACGTCCAACGCCACCTCGCCCTCCATGTAGCTGAGTGTCACCTCGGCGCGGGTCGCCGCCGCGTGCCGGATGGTGTTGCCGAGCGCCGACTGCGCGATCCGCAGCAGCGCGACCTCCTGCGCGGCCGGCAGCCGCACCGGGTCGCCGGAGACGTGCAGGTGGACGGGCAGCGTGCCGTGCGCCGTCGTCGTCGCGCACAGCCGCTCCAGCGCGACCGGCAGCGGATCCCCGTCCAGCGCGGGCGGGGTGAGCGCCCGGACGAACCTGCGGGCCTCGTCCAGGTTGTCCTGCGCGGCCTGGCGCGCCTGCTCGACGTACCCGGCGGCGGCCTCGGTGCGCTCCGGCAGGGCCCGCTGGGCGGCCCGCAGCAGCAACTGGATGGAGCTGAGGCTCTGCGCGAGGGTGTCGTGGATCTCCCGGGCGAGCCGCTCGCGCTCGGCCAGCACCCCGGCCGCGTGGTGCGCGGCGGCGGCGTCGGCGCGGGCGGCGGTGAGCTCGTCGATCAGCCGGCGCCGTTCCTCGCTCTCCCGGTACAGCGCCTGGTAGCCGAGCACGGTCGCGGTGGCGACGGCCGCGCCGAGCGCGGGCCCGATCGAGGCGGCGAAGCCGAAGCTGTGCTGGTGCCAGGACCACGCGGCGATCGACGCGGCGGCGGTCAGCCCGACGGCGACCAGGCCGCCGCGCCGCCCGAGCAGGTGCAGCTCCAGGAAGTACAGCGGGAAGGCCAGCCAGACCCCGTCCTGGGTGGCGATCAGCACACCCGCCCAGGTGACGCCGAGCAGCACCAGCCAGAGCGCGGCCGCCCGGCGCGAACGGCGCACGGCGGCCAGCTGCGGCCCGACGGTGTAGACGGCGGCCATCGCGGTGGCCGCCGCGGCGACGGCCGCGGGATCGCCGCTGCGGTCGACGAAGACGGCCCGGGCGACGGCGAGCGCGAGCAGGCCCGCCACGAGCAGGTGCAGGCAGACCTGGAGGACGCGGGCGACGGGGGTGGTTCTGGATCGTTCGGTCGCCATCCGTCCAGCCTAAGTCGGCACCACCGGTCCGGCATCAATCAAAAGGTTGAACTCGGCGTCTTCCCTTTGATGCCCAGGATGCAATCCCCGGCGCGATGCCCCGAGGCCCCGTCGTCCAGGACGGTGGAAGGGTCGAAAACACCTGCGCAGAGGAAGGCCCAACGTGTTCGTCGCCTGGAGGGACCTGAGGTTCGCCAAGGGGCGGTTCGCCCTGATGGGGACCGTCATCGTGCTGATCACCGTCCTGGTCGGCCTGCTGTCCGGACTGACCGCCGGGCTCGGCCGGCAGAACATCTCCGCCATCACCGGCCTGCCCGCCGACCACCTGGTCTTCGGCAAGCCCGCCGACGGGCAGAAGCTCTCCTTCACCGACTCCCAGGTCACCCCCGAACAGTGGCAGGCCTGGGCCCGCGAGCCCGGCGTCACCTCCGCCCAGCCGCTCGGCATCACCACCACCAAGGCCGCCGCCGGGCAGCGCACCGCCGCACTGTCCGCCTTCGGCGTCCCGGAGGGCTCCGGCCTCGCCCCGCAGGGCGGCCGGATCACCGCCGGCCAGGCCGTGCTGTCCAAGACCGCCGCGGAGAACCTGGGCGGCCTCACCACCGGCGCCGAGTTCACCCTGGCCGGGCACCCGCTGCGGGTCGCCGCCGTCGACGGCGACGCCGCGTACAGCCACACCCCGGTGATCTGGACCAGCCTCACCGACTGGCAGCGGTTCGCCCCCGGCGGCGCCGGCCACGCCACCGTCATCGCGCTCGACACGGCGAAGGGCGCCGACCTGGCCGCCGCCGACGCCCGCCACGGCACCGAGACCCACACCCGCGACGACGCCCTCGCCGCGATCGGCTCCTACACCTCGGAGAACGGCTCCCTCCAGCTGATGCGCGGCTTCCTGTTCGCCATCTCCGCCCTGGTGATCGGCGCGTTCTTCACCGTCTGGACGATCCAGCGCAGCGGCGACATCGCCGTCCTCAAGGCCCTCGGCGCCTCCACCCGCTACCTGCTGCGCGACGCCCTCGGCCAGGCCGTCCTGCTGCTGGTGCTCGGCACCCTGCTGGGCACCGCGATCGCCTCCGGCTTCGGCGCGCTGATCGGCTCCGCCGTCCCCTTCGTGCTGGACGCCCCGACCGTCCTGCTGCCCGCCGCCGTCATGATCGCCCTCGGCGCGATCGGCGCGGCCCTGTCCATCCGCCGGATCACCTCCGTCGACCCGCTGACCGCCCTGGGGAGCGCCCGATGAACGAGCAAAGCGAAGTGACCATTGAAAGGTGCGCGTGGGCGAATGCCTCCGCCGAGCGAAGCGAGACGGGCGCATGAGCCTCGTACTGGACCGCATCACCCTGACCTACCCGGACGGCGACGGCCGCCTCACCGCCCTCGACGAGGTCTCGCTGACCGTCCCCAAGGGCTCGCTCACCGCCGTCGTCGGCCCCTCCGGCTCCGGCAAGTCCAGCCTGCTGGCGGTGGCCGCCACCCTGATCAGCCCGGACTCCGGGCAGGTCGTCATCGACGGCACCGACACCACGGGCCTCAGCCGGGCGGACCTCACCGCGCTGCGCCGCAGCAGGATCGGCATCGTCTTCCAGCAGGCCAACCTGCTGCCCTCGCTCACCGCCGTGGAGCAGCTGCAGGTGATGGCCCACCTCGACGGCCGCCCCCCGCGCAGCGCCCTGCCCCGCGCCCTGGAGCTCCTGGACGCCGTCGGCCTGCGCGACCAGGCCGCCCGCCGTCCCCACCAGCTCTCCGGCGGCCAGCGTCAGCGGGTCAACATCGCCCGCGCGCTGATGAACGACCCCACGGTGCTCCTGGTGGACGAACCCACGAGCGCCCTCGACCACGAACGCGGCGCCGCCGTCCTCGACCTGATCACCGACCTCACCCACCGCCGGGCCACCGCCACCGTCCTGGTCACCCACGACCGCACCCACCTGACGGCCGTCGACCAGATCGCCGAGGTCCACGACGGCCGGCTGACGCTGCCCGCGGCGGCGGTCTGACCTACTTCTTGGCCGTCAGCACGTCGTCCACCGAGAGCGTCACCGACGCTCCGATCGACTCCGGCAGGGTGAAGGACTGCCCCGGGTGGTGGACGGCGTGCACGCGGTACTCGCCGTCCCGCGGGTCGGTCAGGACCATGACCTTCAGGTTCTTGCGGTCGACGATGGCGTAGACGGGCACTCCGGCTTCCGCGTACAAGGTCGGCTTGATCTTGAGATCGGTCAGGTGGTTCGAGGAGGTCACCTCCACCACCAGCCTGAAGATCGCCGGGTCGTAGCAGTTGCGCTCGATCAGGTGGTCCGCGTAGTCGGCATCGACGATCGACATGTCGGGAACGGCGTAGTCCGATGGCCCCTGGGGCAGCCAGAGGCCGATCCCCTGGATCACACGGGTCGTATCGCCGTGGAGGCCCGCCATGAGGAACGGAACGCTCATGCTGGTGAGAGAGTCACCGTGCTGGCCGTCTGCGGGCGGCGTCACTGTGATCTGTCCTCCGAGGATCTCGACCCGGTGCCCCACAAGCTGCTGGGAGACCAGCTCTGCGGATTCGAGCAGCGTCAGCTGCTCGAAGGGCTCTTCCACTGCTGCGGCGGACATGGATTTCCTCCTGGCTGCCGATGTCGAGAGCATCATCGTAGAACCCGGGCATCTCCCGACGCCCGATCCTCACTCTTCACCCGAACGAGCGGTTTGCCCCTACCTGGACCGCAGGCGCAGGGCCGAGGGCTCCGGCTCGGCGGGCTTCTCCTCGCCGGCCCACAGGGAGCGGACGTGGCTGAGGTGGCGGGTCATGCAGGCCTCCGCCCCGGCGGAGTCGCCGGCGAGCAGCAGGTCCAGCAGCTCCAGGTGCTCCTGGGCCGAGGAGACCAGCTCGCCGCGCTCGTCGAGCCGGTTGAGGCCGTACAGGCGCGAGCGCTTGCGCAGGTCGCCGACGACCTCGACCAGCCGGCTGTTGCCGGCCAGGCCCAGGAGGTCCAGGTGGAACTGGCGGTCGGCCTCCAGGTAGCCGATCAGGTCGTGCTTGCCGGCCGCCGCGACGATCGCCTCGGCCTGCGGGCGCAGCCGCTCCAGCTGCTCCTTGGTGGCGGTGCGGGCCACCCGGCCGACGGTCGGGACCTCGATCAGGGCGCGGATCTCGGTGAAGTCGTCGAGGTCGCGGTCGGTCAGCTCGGTGACCCGGAAGCCCTTGTTGCGGACGGCCTCGACCAGGCCCTCGCGGGCGAGGTCGAGCATGGCCTCGCGGACCGGCGTCGCGGAGACGCCGAAGTCGGCGGCGAGCGCGGGTGCGGAGTAGACCACGCCGGGGCGCAGTTCGCCGGAGATCAGGGCCGCCCGGAGTGCGTGGGCGACCTGGTCGCGAAGCCGCTCCTGTACGGAGATCAGGGTGCGGGATTTGAGGTCGGCCATGGTGTTCCTCCGGGTGGGTGCAGAACACCAGCGTACAATGTCACGTTACGTTGCGTGCGCAACAGCCAGTGATTCGAACACCCGTCACCAGCCCGTCGCGAGCCCGCCGCGACGACCCCTCGCACCCCCCGAAAGCCATGGTGGCAGCGGCCGTCGGCCGTGACAACGGCCGACGGCACACGATCTTCAGGCCCACCTCCGGACCCGCACGGAGGGCTACGCCCGGCGGAACCGCCCCACCAGCGTGCTCAGGCTCGCCGCGCCGTTCCCGGCCTCGACACCCCGCCGGACCGCCTCCGCCAGGACGGCCGGCAGCGCGCCGTCCACCCCGGAGGCCTCCGCGGTGTGCCGGACGTGCTCGATGCTCGCCAGCGCCATCGCCAGCCGGTCGACGTCCCCGCGGTGGTCCCCGGCGGTGATCCGCGGTGCGTAGAACGCCTGGAAGCCGGGCATCGAGGCGGCGGTCGAGCTCAGGTACGGCAGGAACTCCTCGGCCGGGATCCCGTTGGCCTCGGCGATCGCCGTGGCGTGCAGGTAGCCGACCATCGAGGTCCAGAACAGGTCCATCTGGATCTGGTAGTACAGCTGCGCCAGCCCGGGGTCGTCGCCCCGGTAGTCGGCCCCGGTGAGCACCTCCAGGGCGGCCCGGTGCCGCCGGAACGGCTCGACCGGGCCGCTGTAGAAGGTGGACGACCCGGGGTTGCCGATGCCCGACGGCGGCACCTGCACCCCTCCGGTCAGGTGGACGGCGCCGAGCTCGGCCAGCCGGCGGGCGGCTTCGCGGGCCCGCCCGGGGGTGTCCGAGCTGAGGTTGGCGACGACCTTCCCCCGCAGTGCCGGCTCGACCGCCTCCAGCACCTCGAACACCGCGTCGTAGTCGGTGAGGCTGAGCACCACCAGTTCGTTCGCCGCCACCGCCGCCTCGGCGCCGGGCGCCAACCGCGCGCCCCGGGCGACGAGTTCCCCGGCCCGCGCGGCCGTGCGGTTCCACACCGTGACCTCGTACCCGGCGTCCAGGAACGCCCCGGCCATGGCCTGCCCCATCGGGCCGAGCCCGATCACCGTCACGGACCGCTTCGACTGCCGCTCAACGGACATGCGTCTTCCCCTCCACTGGACCGATCCTCTGGAACGAACGCTCTATTCAGAGCGCCGGGCCGACGCTAGCACAGGACTGGAACGAACGCTCTACTCAGAATCTCGGCTAGGATCGCGGCGTGAAGACGCCCGAGAGAGCCGACGCGAAGACCGGCCCGAAGGCCGGCCCGAAGACCGGCGCCGGCACCAGTGCGACGGCCGAGGCGAAACCCGGCACCCGCGAGCGGATCGTCCGGGCCACCTCCCGGCTGCTGCAGCGCCAGGGGTACGAGGGCACCGGGATCAAGCAGATCTCCCGCGAGGCCGAGGCCACCCTCGGCTCCGTCTACCACTTCTTCCCCGGCGGCAAGCAGGAGCTGGCCGCCGAGGCGATCCGGCACGGCGACGAGGAGTTCGCCGTCCTGCTGCGCGCCGGGCTCGGCTCCTCGCCGGACCTGGGCACGGCGATGACCTCCTGCACCCGGCTGCTCGCCACCGAACTGCGCAGGTCCGACTGGCAGGACGGCTGCCCGATCACCAGCACCGCCCTGGAGACGGTCGGCCGGGCGCCGGTGATCGAGGAGGCGGTCGCCGAGGCCTTCGCCAACTGGCGGGCCCTCGTGACGGACCGGCTGCGCGCCGCCGGTATCCGCGAGGAGGACGCCCGCGAGCTGGCCGGCACGGTGATCGGCGCCCTGGAGGGCGCCGAGCTCGCCGCCCAGGTCGCCCGCAGCGAGGAGCCGCTGCTGGTCACCGGCAAGCACCTGGCCCGGCTGGTCACCGCCTACGCCGCCGACCGGGCCTGACACCGGGGCACCGGACACCGGACACCGGGCCAGCGAACCCGGCCGGGAAAACGCGAGGAGCCGGCGCAGCGGGGGATCCCTTCCCGCTGCGCCGGCTCCGGTTCCACGACTCCCGACCACCGACAGGAGTAACGGACGTGGGAATCGACATGGCGCTGTACGACGGCCGCCCGAACGACGGCCGCCGCACCCGCCCCCGGATGCTGCACCTTTCGAGCCCCGGCGAGGCCCTCACCATCGCCCTGGCCCGGCACACCGATCCGGCGCACCACCGGCTCGGCCGGATCGACCCGTACGGCGACACGCTGTTCAACGAACAGGACGCCGGCGCCGCCTTCGAGGAGGCCACCGCGCTGCTCGCCCGCTGCACCACCGAGGAGCAGCGGGCGGCCGTCCGCGACCTGCGTAACCTGCTCGCCAACTGTGCCGCCATTCCGGGCAGTTGGCTGGCCTTCCACGGAGACTGAGCGGCTACTGCCGCCGGTGCACCTCCGCCGCGACGGCCAGGTCCTGCCAGGCCATCCCGACGCTCTTGAAGAACCGCGGCCGCCCGTCCGGCACCAGCGCGTCGCCGCGCACCAGCTCGGCGAGGTTCCACAGCTGCCGCCCGGCCACGCCCGCCATCAGCAGGTCCCCGGCCTCCCGGGCCGCGACGCCGCGCGCCTCCACGTACAGCTCGGCCCGCCGGACCAGCAGCTCGTCCACCTCCCGGGCGTCCGGCTCGTGCGAGCCGACCGCCGCCACCGCCGCGTGCGCCGGCACCAGCGCACCGTCGAACAGCGGGGTGCGCGCGGTGGTGCAGCAGACCACCAGGTCCGCGTCGCGGACCGCCCGCGGGCCGCCGACCTCGGCCGCCAGTCCGAGCTCCCGCCCGTACGCGACCAGGGCCTGCGCCCGTTCGGCGTTGCGCGCCACCACGGTGAGCCGGCGCAGCGGGCGGACGGCGAGCAGGGCGTCCAGGTGTCCGTACGCCTGCGGTCCGGAGCCGAACAGCACCAGGTGCTCGGCCTCCGGCACGGCCAGCCGGCGCAGCGCGGCCGCCGTGACGGCGGGCGTGCGCAGCGCGGTGAGCGCGGCGCCGTCCAGCAGGGCGAGCGGCTGCAGGGTGGGCCCGTCGAGCAGCAGGTAGCTGCCGGTGATCCGGGGCAGCCCCTGCTCGGGGTTGGCGGGCGCGACCCCGGCGATCTTCACCCCGGCGTACGGCCCGGCGGCGGCCGGCATCAGCAGCAGTTCCCCGGCGGGGACGGGTACGGCCGACCGGGCGGGTGCCGCCTCCGGGTCGAACCCGTCCAGCAGCACCCGCTCGATCGCCTCCACCGCGTCGGCGGGCCCGACCCCGCCGGTGCCCGCGACGGCGTACCGGAGCGGCACGACGGCCGTACCGGGCGGTGCGGTCGGGCTCACAGCAGGAACCCCGCTCCCAGTTCGTCGCCCGGCTCCAGGACGAAGCCGTGCTCGCCGGTGCGGTGGGCCGTCCCGCCGACCTCGGTGACCACGCCCTCGCCGTACGGGTCGCCGCCCGCGAGGAAGCGGCCGGTGAAGACCGTGCCGATGATCGACTCGTGCCGCAGCGGCTCGCCGGGGGCCAGCCGGCCCTCGGCGGCGAGCACCGCGAGCCGGGCGGAGGTGCCGGAGCCGCAGGGCGAGCGGTCGATCTGGCCGTCGGCGAAGACGGTGACGTTCCGCTGGTTCAACCCGCCGTCCGCCGAGGGGAGTTCGTCGTACAGCACCACCCCGTACACGCCCGAGAGCCGGGCGTCCGTCGGGTGCGCGACCGCCTCCGCGTCGGCCAGCGCCGCCCTGATCTCCCGTCCGACGGCGGTGAGTTCGGGCAGCTGCGCCGGTTCCACGGCGAGCCCGAGGGCGGCGGCCGGCACCGAGGCGTAGCAGGCGCCGGAGTGCGCGACGGCGACCTCCACGGTGCCGCGCGAGGTCTCCACCGGCAGCTTCAGCGCGGTCACCCGGCTGGGCACGTTGCGGAAGGTCACCCCGGTGGTCCGCCCACCGGTCCGGTGCACCAGGGCGGTGACCCGGCCGGACGGCACGTCGATCCGCACCCGCGCCACGCCGTCGGCGGGGGCCGGGACGAGCCCGGAGTCCACCGCCCAGGCGCCGAGCGCGATGGTGCCGTGCCCGCAGGCGGTGGAGTAGCCGTCCTTGTGCCAGAACAGCACGCCCAGGTGCGCCTCGTCGTCGTCCGGCGCCACCAGGAAGCCGCCGTACATCCCGGCGTGGCCGCGGGGCTCCCGGCTGAGCAGCTGCCGGACGTCGTCCAGCGCGCTCGACCGGGGCGAGGTCGCGCTGCCGCCCGAGCCGATCGCGATGGCGCGGCGTTCGGCGACGCTGTCGCCGGGGATCGGCGGCACGCCGTCCAGCACGATCCGGAACGGCTCGCCGGCCGTGTGGTAGTCGACGGTGCGGACGAACATCAGGCGCCACCGCCCGGCAGCACGCTGACGGTCCGGCTGACGGTGTAGAAGTCCAGGGCCGCCTGGCCCTGCTCGCGGTCGCCGTGGCTCGCGCCCTTGGCCCCGCCGAAGGGCAGGTGGAAGTCGACGCCGCTGGACGGGGCGTTGACCCGGATCATGCCCGCGTCCAGCCGGTCGGCGGCGGCCAGCGCCACGTCCAGGCTGCGGGTGTGCACGGAGGTGGAGAGGCTGTGCGGGGTGTCGTTGGCCAGCGTGATGGCCTCGTCCAGGTCGGCCGCGGCGTGCAGCACCGCGATCGGGCCGAAGAACTCCTCGCGCGCCAGCGGGTGTTCGGCCGGCACCTCGGTGAGCAGGGTCGGCTCGACGTACCAGCCGGCCCGCTCGGGCACCCCGCCGCCCGCCAGGACGACGGCCCCGGACTCGACCGCCGAGGCGACGGCGCCGGTCAGCCGCTCCCGGGCCGCGGCGTTGATCACCGGCCCGCAGACCGCGTCGTCGACCGCGGCCAGCGCCTTGACCAGCGCCTCGCGCAGCGGCTCGTACGCGGCGCCGACCGCGATCACCCGGCTGGTGGCGGTGCACTTCTGCCCGGCGTACCCGGCGATGGCCGCGGCGATGTGCCCGGCGGCCTGCGCGATGTCGGCGTCCGGCAGCACCAGCGCGGCGTTCAGCCCGCCGAGTTCGGCCTGCACCGGCACCCCGCGCTCGGTCGCGGCCCGCACCACGGCCCGGCCGACGCCGGTCGAACCGGTGAAGGAGACCACGTCCACGGCGTCGACCAGCGCCGCGCCCTCCTCCGCCCCGCCGGGCAGCACGGTGAACACGTCCTCGGGCAGCCCGGCCAGCTCCGCCAGCCGCAGCGCGCAGGCGGTCGCCTCGGGCGCCGGCTTGAGCACCACCGCGTTGCCGACGGCGAGGGCCGGCGCGGCCTTCCAGGTCGGGATCGCCAGCGGGAAGTTCCACGGCGCGATCAGCCCGGCCACCCCGTACGGGCGGCGCCGGGTGAGCAGCAGCCCGGGCCCGGCGGCGGGCTCGTGCACGGCCCCGGAGGGCGCGTACGGGGCCTGCGCGTAGTAGCGCCAGATCGCCGCGGTGCGGGCGACCTCGCCGAGCGCCTCGGCCGACGGCTTGCCGACCTCGCGCACGATCAGCGCGGCCAGCTCGTGGGCGTGCGCCTCCACGGCGTCCGCGATCCGGCCGAGCGCCGCCGACCGGGCGCCCGCACCGGCGGCGAGCCAGTCGCCCTGCGCCGCCCGGGCCCGCCCGACGGCGGCCCGCACGGCCTCGGCGCCGGGCTCCTCGACGGCGACGACGAGGTCGTCCGGGTCGGCGGGGTTGTACGAGGTGATGGTCACAGCCAGCAGCCCTTCGAGGGAGGTACGGGGACGAAGGAGGTAGGTGGGGTCAGAGCAGGAAGCCCGCCGGGAACGGGTCGCTCGGGTCGAGGAAGTACTGGGCGGTGCCGGTGACCCAGGCCCGCCCGGTGACGGTGGGCACCACGGCGGGCCGCCCGGCCACCTCGGTCTCCTCGACCAGCCGCCCGGTGAAGGTGGTCCCGATGAAGGAGTCGTTGCGGAAGTCCCGCCCGAGCGGCAGTTCGCCGCGCGCGTGCAGCTGGGCCATCCGCGCCGAGGTGCCGGTGCCGCAGGGCGAGCGGTCGAACCAGCCGGGGTGGATGGCCATCGCGTGCCGGGAGTGCTCGGCGGTGGAGCCGGGGGCGAGCAGCTGGACGTGGTGGCAGCTGTGGATGGACGGGTTCTCCGGGTGCACCGGCTTGTCCGGGCTCGCGTTGATCGCGTCCATCATCGCCAGGCCGGCGTCCAGGATCTCCTGCTTGCGCTCGCGCTCGAAGGGCAGCCCGAACTCGGCGAGCGGCAGGATGGCGTAGAAGTTGCCGCCGTACGCGAGGTCGTAGTTCACCGTGCCGTAGCCGGGCACCTCGATCTTGCGGTCCAGGGCGACGGAGTACGAGGGCACGTTGCGGATGGTCACCGCCTTGGCGGCGCCGTCCTCGACGTGCACCTCGGCGACCACCAGCCCGGCCGGGGTGTCCAGCCGCACGGTGGTGACCGGCTCGACCACCGGGACCATCCCGGTCTCGACCAGCACGGTGGCGACCCCGATGGTGCCGTGCCCGCACATCGGCAGCAGCCCGGAGACCTCGATGTAGAGCACCCCGAAGTCGGCGTCCGGGCGGGTCGGCGGCTGGAGGATCGCGCCGCTCATCGCCGCGTGGCCGCGCGGCTCGTACATCAGCAGGGTGCGGAAGTGGTCCAGGTGCTGCTGGAAGTGCACCCGGCGCTCGGCCATGGTGGCGCCGGGGATGACACCGAAGCCGCCGGTGATCACCCGGGTCGGCATGCCCTCGGTGTGCGAGTCGACGGCGTGGAACACGTGACGGCTCCGCATGGGTCACAACTCCCGTACAGGTTCGGATGGTGGGGGTGGGCCGGGCCGGCTGCCGCCGCAGCCGGCCCGGAGGCCCGGGGCCCGGAATCATCCGGGCAGGGGGGATCAGACCAGGCCGTCGGCCAGCGCCTTCTCGGTGGCCGCGCGGACGGCCGTCTCGATCTCCGGGGTGAGCGGCTGGCGCGGGGCGCGGACCGGGCCGCCGGGGCGCCCGGCGATGTCCATGGAGAGCTTGATGGCCTGGACGAACTCGGTCTTGGAGTCCCAGCGCAGCAGCGAGTGCAGCGACTTGTAGAGCGGCAGCGCGTTCTCCAGGTCCTTGGAGACGGCGGCATCGTAGAGCGCCACCGACGCGGCCGGCAGGGCGTTCGGGTAGCCGGCGATCCAGCCGACCGCGCCCGCGAGCGCCAGCTCCAGCAGCACGTCGTCGGCGCCGATCAGCAGGTCCAGCCCGGGGGCCAGCTCGGCGATCTCGTAGGCCCGGCGGACGTCGCCGCTGAACTCCTTGACGGCGACGATCGAGCCCTCGGCGTGCAGCTGGGCGAGCAGCGGGGGGACGAGGTCGACCTTGGTGTCGATCGGGTTGTTGTACGCCACGATCGGCAGGCCGGCCTTGGCGACCTCGGCGTAGTGGGCCCGCACCGAGGCGTGGTCGGCCCGGTAGGCGTTCGGCGGCAGCAGCAGGACGGAGCCGGCACCGGCCTCGGCGGCCTGCTCGGCCCAGCGGCGGGACTCGGCGCTGCCGTAGGCGGCCACGCCGGGCATGACCCGGGAGCCGTCGCCGGCCGCCTCGACGGCGACCTCGACGACCTTGGCGCGCTCCTCGGCGGTGAGCGTCTGGTACTCGCCCAGCGAGCCGTTGGGGACGACGCCCTCGCAGCCGGAGTCGATCAGCCAGCGGACGTGCTCGGCGTAGGCGTCGTAGTCGACGGAGTGGTCCGGGCGCAGCGGCAGCGTGGTGGCGACCATGATGCCGCGCCACGGACGGGTGGTGTCGTGCTGGGTGATGGACACGTGAACTCCTTGATGAGGTGTGACATTTTACAAGAGCGGGCAGGCCGGAGACAAGGTCCCCGGCCCACCGTTCGACGGCGGACCGGCTACGCCTCAGGCGCGGGCCCGGCGGCCAACTGGGAGAGCGGCACCGGGCAACCCAGTGGCCGCCGGTCCGGCCCCGGCTCACCCGAACCGGCCAGGCAGGCCACGGCCGGACCGCACATCCGGCCCTGGCACCAGCCCATCCCGGCCCGGGTGAGCAGCTTGACGGTGCGCGGATCGCCCGCGCCCAGCTCGTCGACGGCCTCCCGGATCGCCGCGACCGGCACCTCCTCGCACCGGCACACGTCGGTGTCCGGGCGCAGCCAGCCGGTCCAGCCGGGCCCCGGCCGGTGGGCGGCGGCCATCAGCCCGGCGAAGGCCCGCAGCCGCGAGCGGCGGCGCAGCAGCGCGGCCGCGGGCAGCTCGCCGGCCACCGCGTGGGCGGCCAGCTCGCCCTCGGCGAGCGCGAGGTCCGCGCCGCCGACGCCGTTGGTCTCCCCCGCCGACCAGAGGCCGGGCACGCTGGTGCGCAGCCGGGCGTCGACCTCCAGCGCGACGGCGCCGTCCGGCCCGGTCACGGTCCGCGCACCCAGCTCGGTGGCCAGGTCGATCTGCGGCAGCAGGCCGTGGCCGACGGCGAGCGCGTCGCAGTCGATCCGCCGCTCGGTGCCGGGCACCGGCCGCCAGTCCGCGTCCAGCCGGGCCACCGTGACGCCGGTGACCCGGTCCGTCCCGTGCGCCTCGACCACCGCGCTGCGCGGGCGCAGCCGCACCCCGTGCCGCAGCAGCGCGCCACCGTGCCCGGCACCCTCGACCAGCTTGCCGGGGACGCCCGCCAGTACGCCGGGGCGCCGTACGTACCCGAGGTAGGCGGTGGCCTCGACCACCGCGGGCACCTCGGCCCCGGCGGTGACCAGCGAGGAGGCGGCCGCGAGCAGCAGCGGGCCGCTGCCGGCCACCACGATCCGCTTCCCGGGCAGCACCAGTCCGGCCTTGAGCATGGCCTGGGCGCCGCCCGCGGTGACCACCCCGGGCAGGGTCCAGCCGGGGAAGGGCAGCTGCCGCTCGTACGCGCCGGTGGCGAGCAGCACCGACCGGGACCGGACGGTGGCCCGGTCGGTGCTCTCCGGTCCGCGGGTGACGTGCACCGCGAAGCCGTCGCCGGTACGCTCCAGCGCCCAGACGTGGTGGCCGGCCAGGAAGGCGGCCCGCCCGGCGCGCTCGTGCGCGTCGAGCCGGCCGGCCAGACCGGTGTAGGCGGACCAGTGGTGGTGCAGCCGGTCGGGGCGGGCCGCGCCGAGGCCGGGCGCCGGGTGGCGGTAGTACTGCCCGCCGGTGCTCTGCCCGCCGTCCAGCAGGGCGCAGCGCAGCCCGAGGTCGGCGGCGGTGACGGCGGCGGCCAGCCCGGCCGGGCCGGCGCCCACCACGACGAGGTCGAAGGTCTCAGACGGCGAGGTCGGCACGGCCGTGGCCCTCCTGGGTGGTGACGGTGGTGCCGGGCTCGGCGGGGAGCAGGCAGGTGCGCTGGTTGGGGCGGCCGTCGACGGTGGCCAGGCAGTCGAAGCAGGCGCCGATCCCGCAGAACGCCCCGCGCGGCGTGCCGCCGACCCGGGTGGTGCGCCAGGCGAGCACGCCGTCGGCCCAGAGCGCGGCGGCGATCGACTGCCCGGGCAGCGCGGGGACGGGCCGCCCGTCGAACTCGATGTGGTGGGCGGGCCCTGGCTCGGCCTCGACCAGCCCGGCGGGGGTGCGGCGGCGCATCGGCGACTTCTCCAATCCTGGACGGAATCTCATGTCTGGCGGTCGTGGGGCCGGTGGTCGCCCGGCCGGGCCGTCACCCGGCCGGGCGCCACTCGGCCGGGCGTCACCCGGCGGAACTCTCCTCGACGGGGAACCGGTCCGCCCGGAACGGCGCGAGGTCGAGCTCCGGCTGCTTGCCGGTGAGCTGCTCGCTGATCAGCAGCCCGGTCGCCGGGGCCAGCCCGATGCCGGCCCCCTCGTGCCCGCAGGCGTGGTACAGCCCGGGCACCCGGGGGTCCGCCCCGATGGCCGGCAGGTGGTCCGGCAGGTACGGGCGGAAGCCCCGGTAGGTGCGCATCACGGTGACTCCGGCGAGCACCGGGAACAGCGCGGCGGCCTGGGCGGCGAGCCGCTGCAGCACCTCCTGGGAGAGGGTGCGGTCGAAGCCGACCCGCTCCCGGCTGGCGCCGATCAGCACCGGCCCGCCCGGGGTGCCCTCGATCACGGCGGAGGTCTCCAGCCCGGCGGATCCGCTGGCCACGTTGGCGACGTAGTCGGCCGCGTAGACCTTGTGCCGCACGACCCGCGGCAGCGGCTCGGTGACCAGCACGAAGCCGCGCCGGGGCAGCACCGGCAGGTGCACCCCGGCCAGTGCGGCCACCTCGCCGCCCCAGGTGCCGGCCGCGTTCACCACGGCGCCGGCGGCCAGGCCGCGCCGGTCGGTCCGCACACCGCGCACGGCGCCGTCCGGGCCCCGCTCGATGGCGGTGACGCTCTCCCCGGTGATCAGCCGGGCGCCCATCCGGCGGGCCTCGCGCAGCAGGTGGGCGGCGGCGAGGGCGGGCTGGACCTGGGCGTCCTGCGGGTAGTGGAAGCCGCCGGCCAGGCCCTCGGCCAGGTGCGGCTCCAGCTCGCGCAGCCGCTCGCCGGGCACCTCCTCGGCCTCGACCCCGACGGCCCGCTGCCCGGCGGCGAAGGCCCGCAGCGCGTCCTGTCCGGCGGCGGTGGAGGCGACCACCACGCCGCCCTTGGGCTCGTACTCGACGGCCGGGCCGAGCCGCTCGGCGAGTTCGCGCCAGAGCCGGGTGCTGAGCAGGGCGAGGTCGAGTTCGGGGCCGGGTTCCTTGTCGGAGACCAGCAGGTTGCCCTCGCCCGCGCCGGTGGTGCCGCCGGCCACCGGGCCGCGGTCCACGACGGCGACGGCGAGCCCGGCGCGGGCGGCGTAGTAGGCGCAGGCGGCGCCGACCACACCGGCGCCGACCACGACGACGTCCAGGGGAGGTCTCTCGGTCTTCAGCACCTCAGTAATATGTCACATGCCATGGAAGCTGCCAAGCCCGCCACCCGAAACCGGGAGCACCCCCGACCAGCGGAAAGGCCCGAACGCCGAGGAGCCCCGGCCCACCGCTCGGCAGAGCGGCGGACCGGGGCTCCCTCAGGGCCTATCGGCTCGGGCGACTCAGGTGATGTCGTCCATCTCCTCGCGGCGGGACGCCGGCACCGCCGCGTCGGCCGCCGGGGCCGCCGAGGCCTCGACGGACTCCGCACCGGCCACCGGCCGCACCGAGAGGTCCAGGTGCGAGGCCTCCTCGTCGTCCAGCCCCGCGTCCGGGTTGCGGCGCGCCTTCCGCTTGTCGTTGAAGAGCGCGATCCCCACCGCGATGAAGTACAACGCCCAGATCGGCGCGGCCAGCGCCAGCATGCTCAGCGGGTCGGCGCTCGGCGTGGCGAAGGCCGCGAACACCGTGATGCCCATGACCATGCCGCGCCACCAGCCCAGCAGCCGCTTGCCGGTGACCATGCCGATGACGTTCAGCATCACCAGCAGCAGCGGGAACTCGAAGGCCAGGCCGAAGACCAGCACCATCCTGGTGGCGATGTCGAAGTAGTCCTCGGGCGGCAGGATCGGCGTGGTGTTGTTCGGGGTGAACGAGATCAGCACGTCGATCGTGGTCGGCAGCACCAGGATGGCCACGGCCACACCGGCCAGGAAGAGCGGCGTCCCGCAGAGCAGGAAGGCGACCGTGTACTTCTTCTCGTGCTTGTGCAGGCCGGGCGCCACGAAGGCCCAGACCTGGTAGAGCCAGATCGGCACGGTCGCGACCACACCGGCCGTCAGGGCCACCTTCAGCATCCAGGTGAAACCGGCGGTCAGGCCGATGTTGGATACCTGGGCGCACTTGCCGTGGTAGTGCTTGGCCAGCTCCGGGGTGTTGCACTGCGGCAGCGGCTTCAGCAGCAGGTCCTCGAGCTGCTTGTGGTAGATCGCCGCCACGATGGTGATCACCACGATCGCCAGGACCGACTTGACCACGCGGTTGCGCAGTTCCCGCAGGTGGTCGGCGAGGGCCATCCGCCCCTCAGGATCCTTTGACGCCTTCGGCGCCTTGGAGAGCTTGCTCAACCCCGGTCCTCAACTCGTGCGTGGGGGCCTGCCGGTCGACGGGCCTCCGAAGTCGCGTACGTCACGTGCGCCGCGCTCAGTGCGGGCGGTCGCCGTCGGGCGCGGAGGCCCCGGCGGCGGACTCGTTCACCGGACGGGCCGTGGCCGCCGCGCCCGGGGCGGACTGGATGGTCTTGCCCGCACCACCGTCGACCGGAGCCGGAGCGGGCCGGGCCGGCTGCTCGGACTCGCCGTCCGAACGCATCGCCTGCGCCTCGCTCTTCAGGATCCGCATCGACTTGCCCAGCGAGCGCGCCAGGTCCGGCAGCCGCTTGGCTCCGAACAGCACGATGGCGAGAACCACGATCACCACGATCGCGGTCATCGAGATGCGCATGCGCGACCACCTTCAGTCATGGCGGCCCGACGGGCCGTCCGCTGCGGATGGTAACCGCTGCGGATGACGCCACGACGACGGCCGCCCGAACAGGACAGCGGCCCCCGGAACGCGGTTCAGGAGCCACCTCAGAGCGTAACCCGACCCCACCGCGCGCAGCAGCCCCCGCACCACCGCAGGCCCGGCCGTGCCATGCGGAACTACGCGACCGGGACGGCCCGCTCCTCGACCGGGGCGTTCGCCGCCGGCATCGCCTCCGCCAGGTCCTCGGCCGCCGCGGCCAGCGCCCGCGAGGCCCGGTCCACGCCCTTGGCCAGCGCCCGCACGTCCAGCCAGAGCCGGATCGCGAGGACCCCGAGGACCAGCAGGCCCGCGGTGGCGAGCAGGACGGCGGCGACGAGCATCCAGGACATGCGCCCCACCCTATACGGGGGTCACCCCTCCGCCGGGACGAGCCGCATGGTGCGCACCCCGGCCCCGGTGAGCGCCTCGACGATCTTCTCCCCGGCTGGCTTGCGCACCGCCGCCCCGCACCGCGGGCAGCCGAAGCTGTAGTGCGCCTGGGCCGGGGTGCGACCGAGGGTCAGGCGGAAGTCCTCGGCCGGGAGCTCCACCTTCTCCCGGCACTCGGAGCAGTACACCTTGAATCTGGTCCCGGGTTCCACCGCTCAGGCCCGCCCCTCCCCGTAGGCGGCCAGCGCCTCCCGCGCGGCCGAGCGCGCCTGCTCGGCCAGTTCGGGCGGCGAGACGATCCGGCCGTCCCGGCCCAGCCGCAGCGCCAGCGGGCGCAGCTGGGAGGGGTCGGCGCTGCGCAGGGTGATCCGCAGCCCGCCGTCGGGCAGTTCCTCGGCCCGGTCGTGGGTGTAGTACTCGGCCACCCAGCGCCCGCCGGAGGAGACCTCGACGACCACCTCCGGGTCGTCCGCCGCCGGGTTGACCAGCCCGCCGCTGAGGTCGCGCGGCTCGCGCCGGGGCGGGTCGGCCGGGACGTCCAGGACGCGGATCTCGGCGACCCGGTCGAGCCGGAACATCCGGTGGTCCTCGGAGGTGCGGCACCAGGCCTCGAGGTAGGTGTGGCCCTCGGTGAGCAGCCGGATCGGGTCGACCTCCCGCTCGGTCATCCCGCCGCGCCCGTGCGAGTAGTAGCGCAGCCAGAGCCGGCGGCCCTCGCTGAGCGCGCGGTCGATGTCGGCGAAGACGTGGCTCTCCGCCTCGAAGGTCACGCCGACCCTGGCGCTGCCCTCGGCGCTCTCCCCCGCCGCGTTCTCGATCTTGGCGACGGCCCGGGTGAGCGCCTCGCGGTCCCCGGCCCGCAGGCCCGGCAGCCCGGCCACCGCGCGGGCGGCCACCAGCAGCGCGGTGGCCTCGTCGGCGGCCAGCCGCAGCGGCTGGGCCACGTCGTCGACGTTGTGCCACCAGATCCGCTCGCCGTCGGTGTCGATGTCGAGCAGGTCGCCGCCGCGGAAGCTGGTGCCGCACATCGGCAGCACGTTGAGGTCCGCGATCAGCTCGCGCTCGCTGATCCCGAACGCCCGGGCCACCTCGGCGACCTCGGCCCCGGGCCGCTCGCGCAGGTAGGTGACCAGCGACAGCATCCGTCGCGTCTGGTCGATCGCGTTACTCACGCCTGCTCTCCCTCGATACCCGCGACCGCCCGCAGCCGGTCGACCACATCCGCCCGCAGCTCCTCCGGCCCGAGCACCAGCACGTCCGGCCCGAACTCGGCCAGGTCCGCGCCCAGCCCGTTGCCGTACGGGATCTCCAGCTCGTCCCAGGCCTCGTCCACCCGGGTGCTGCCCAGCGCCTTGGTGCGCAGCGGGAAGCCGGCGCCCCGGCGGACCCGGACGGTCGCGGTGGCGGTGGCCCCCTCCCCCGCGAACTTCGCCACGGTGGCCCGGACGTCCACGTGCTCGGGCACGGTGCCGAGGAAGGCCCCGGACCGCGCCTTCACCCGGCCGGTGATCCGGCTGAGCCGGAACACCCGGGCGTCGCCCCGGTCGCGGTCGTACCCGGCCAGGTACCAGTGGCCGCGCCAGCACTCCAGCGCCCACGGCTCGACGCTGCGCTGCTCGACGGCGGCGGCGCCGGCCTTGCGGTACTCGAAGGTGACCGGACGGCGGTCCCGGGCGGCGGTGAGCAGCGGCTCGAACGCGGCCTCCCGGGCGGGGATGCGCGGCTCCAGGGCGGTACGGCCCTCGGCCTCGGTGAACGGCACCCCGGCCGCGCGCAGCTTCTGCAGGGCGCCGCTGGCCGCGCCGGACATCTTGGCCTGCTGCCAGACCCGGGCGGCCAGGGTCAGCGCGGCCGCCTCCTCGGCGTCCAGGGCGATCTCGGGCAGCCGGTTGCGGTCGGCCCGGGCCAGGTAGCCGAGTTCGCCGTCCAGGGTGCTCTCGTCGACGTCGATCACCAGGCCGAGCTCGCGCAGGTCGTCCTTGTCCCGCTCGAACATCCGGTTGAAGGCGTCCTCGCTGCTGGTCTGCCAGGCCTCGCGGTACGCCTCGATGGATTCCCGCAGCTCCTTCTTGGAGAGCGGACGTCTGGTGTTCATCAGGCACAGGGCGAGATTCATCAGCCGCTCTGCCTTGGCGATCGCCATCGCTGACCCTTCCGGTGTGCCGCGCCGCGCGCGGGGTGCGCCAACCGGGCGAGCTCCACCCGGCGGGACCGACCGTACCGGTAGCGGTACGCACTGCAAAAGCCGCCTCCGCGAACGCCCCCGGACACGCCCGTGGGCCGGGCCCCCGGAGGGGTCCGGCCCACGGGCACCGCAGGCTCAGACGCCCAGCAGGTCGACCACGAAGATCAGGGTCGAGTGCGGCGGGATGGCCGGGGTCGGCGACTGGGCACCGTACGCCAGGTGCGACGGGATGGTCAGCTCGCGGCGGCCGCCGACCTTCATGCCGGCGACGCCCTGGTCCCAGCCCTTGATGACGCGGCCCTTGCCCAGCGGGAACTGGAACGGAGCGGTGCCCCGGTTCCAGCTCGCGTCGAACTCCTCGCCGGTCTCGAAGGTCACGCCGACGTAGCGGACGCTGACGACCTGGCCCGACTTGGCCTCCTCGCCGTCACCGACGACGATGTCGCGGATCTGCAGCTCCGTCGGGGCGTCGCCGATCGGGAAGTCGATCTCGGGCTTCTCGTTGAGGTTGACGCTCACAGTCCCTCTTCTCACATTCGCTTGCAGTCACGACCAAGCGGCGGGCACCCGTACCGGGTCCGCCCCGACCGAAGTCTCGGCAAACCACCGTACGCGCACCCGCCGCCCGTCCGGGTCCGGCCACACGGCCGGACCCGAAGGTCACACGTGCACCATTGTCACCCGAAAGTGGATCAGCCCTGACCGGCGTCGAGGATGTCCACCACGAAGACCAGCGTCGCGCCGGGCGGGATGTCGCCCTGGCCCTTGTCGCCGTAGCCCAGCGAGGCGGGGATCACCAACTCGACCCGGCTGCCGACGGTCTGCCCCTCCAGGCCCTGGTCCCAGCCCTGGATGACCTGGCCGCCGCCGACCGGGAAGGTGAACGCCTGGCCCTTGCTGAGCGAGGAGTCGAACACCTTGCCGTCCTTGAACAGCGCGCCGGTGTACTGGACGACGACCTTCTCGCCCTTCTCCACCGCCGGTCCGGTGCCCTTGATCAGGACGTGCGACTTCAGCTCGGTCGGGTCCTTCGCCCCGGCCACCGGGGTGATCTCGGCCGGCTTCTTGCCGTTGTCCTTGACCTGCGGGAAGTCCGCCGGCGGCGGGGTGACCGTCCCGCTCACCACGGAGTCGGGCGCGTTGGCGTTGCGGACGTCGATCACGAAGATCAGGTCGTCCTTGGGGCCGATCGACATGTCGGCCTTGCCCTGGGCGCCGAACGCGGCGGCCGGCGGGGCCACCACCAGCAGCCGGCTGCCGGCCTTCTTGCCGATCACGGCCTGGTCCAGGGCCGGGATCAGCGAGTCGGTGCCGGCCTGGAAGATCTGCGGCTTCCCGTTGGCGTCGTACGAGCTCGGGATGTCCTTGCCGGTGTTCCAGTCCTTGGCGGTGTAGTCCACCGAGGTCCAGGAGTTCTTCTCGACCTTGGCGCCGGTGCCCTCGGTGAGCACCTTGACCACGAAGGAGCCGTCGGAGGCCTCGCCCGGCACCTGGATCTCGGCCTTCTTGCCGAAGTCGCCGGCGACCGTCGGCAGCACCTTGGCGCTGTCCTTGATCGGCGGGACCGGGTCGGCGGTCGGCGTGGGCGGCGCGCTCTTGGTCGCGTCCGGCTTGGCCGCGGCGCTGTCCTTGGAGCCGTCCTTGTTCACCATGTAGAGCGTGACGCCGCTGCCGACCAGCAGCAGGGCGATCACCGTGCCGAGGATCACACCCAGCTTGCCGACACCGGGCGGGTTCTCGTCGTACCCGGCCTCCGAGGTGTCCGACTTGCGCACGTTGGAGGCGAAGATCTGCGGGGCGTCGTCCGTCTTGGTCCCGCCGCCCGGGGCGCGCGGCGCCTCGCCGGGCTGCGCCCAGCCGGCCTGCTGCGCCAGGATCGCCGGGGGGACGACGATCGACTCGCGGTCCCCGCCGACCGGGCCGCCGGGACGGGAGGCGGCCGGGTCCGCAGAGCCGTCGTTCGCCGCGGTGCCGGCCCCGCCCGGGCTCGGCGTCTTCTCAGTCATGACTCCCCATCCATCTCGCCACGAGGTCTTCCAGGTCTGCGCCCGGCGTGGGCACGCCGGCCTGCGGTCGCACCGCCCGCCCCAGGCCTCGGCGCCGGGCGGCGCCTGCCACAGTGCGTGGGCAGTATGACAGCTCAGGATGAGGGCGGACGCTTCGTTGTACGAGCGTCCGCCCAAGCGTACGGAATCCCCGGGGTGAGTTCGAGGGGCTGTGCCCGGTGGATCCCACCAGGCACGGCCCCACCAGTCGCTAGACCGCTTCGAGGATGTCGATCACGAAGACCAGGGTCGAGTTCGCGGGCACCGAGCCCTGCGCCTTGTCCTGGTAGCCGAGCGCCGGGGGCACCGCCAGCAGGACCCGGCTGCCGACGTTCTGCCCGACCAGGCTCTTGTCCCAGCCCTCGATCACACTGCCGGTGCCGATCTGCACCGCCTGGGCTCCGCCGTGCGTCCAGGAGGAGTCGAACTGCTGGCCGTTGGCCCACAGCACCCCGGTGTACTGCACCACCAGGGTCTGCCCGCTCTTGACCTGCTTGCCCTCGCCCTTGATCAGCACGGCCTGCTGGAGCTCGGCCGGCGGGGCCTGCCCGGCCGGGATCGTGATCGTCACCGGGGCCTTGCCGTTGTCCTTGACCTGCGGCATCGTCGCGGGCGGCTCGGTCATCGTCCCGCTCAGCGTGGAGTCCGGCGGCAGGCTCTCCATGATGTCCAGCACGAACACCACCGTGTCGCCCTTGTTGACACCCAGCTGGCCGGAGCCCTGCTCGCCGAAGGCCGCCGTCGGCGGGGCCACCACCAGCAGCCGGGAGCCCACCTTCTTGCCGATCACGCTCTGGTCCAGCGCCGGCACCAGCTGCCCGCTGCCGGCCTGGTAGAGCTGCGGCTTGCCGTTGGCGTCGTACGAGCTGGGCAGGTCCTTGCCGGTGGTCCAGTTCTTGGCGGTGTAGTTGACCGTCACCCAGTCGCCCTTGTTGACGGTGGCCCGCTCGCCCTCGGTGACCGTGTTCACCACGAACTGGCCGCTGGGCTGCTGGCCCTCGGGGATGGTGATGGTGGCCTTGCTGCCGTACCCGCCACCCGAAAGGGTGGGCATCGGTGACGCCTCGCCGACCGGCGCCGGCACCGTCGGGGCGGCGCTCGCCGTGGTCGGCGTCGCCGGGCCGGCCGCCGGGGGGGAACTGCTGCAGGCGACCGCGAGCAGCAGCGGCAGGGTGAGAAGCAAACCGGCGGTGCGGCGCACGGTGGTCCTAACTGTCGGTCGAAGTCGGCTCTCCTGACTCGACGGACAGCGTATGCCCGGCACGCGTCCGGCCCCGGTAGACACCACCGGGGCCGGACGCCTCCTTGATCACATCACTGCGGTCACACCGGGTGATCACATGGCTTCGGCGGGCTACATCCCCGCGATCAGCTTCTCCACTCGCTCGTCCACCGAACGGAACGGGTCCTTGCACAGCACCGTGCGCTGGGCCTGGTCGTTCAGCTTCAGGTGCACCCAGTCCACCGTGAAGTCCCGGCGCTGCTCCTGCGCCCGGCGGATGAAGTCCCCGCGCAGCCGGGCCCGGGTGGTCTGCGGCGGGATCGACTTGGCCTCGAAGGTCCTGAGGTCGGTGGTCACCCGCTGCGCCTGGCCCTTACCCTGGAGCAGGTAGAACAGGCCGCGGCGGCGGTGGATGTCGTGGTACGCGAGGTCGATCTGCGCCACCCGCGGGTTGGACATGCTCATCTGGTGCTTCTCGCGGTAGCGCTCGATGAGCTTGTACTTCATGATCCAGTCGATCTCCTGGGCCACCCCGTCCAGCCGCTCGGTGCGGACGGCCTCCAGGGTGCGGCCCCACAGGTCGAGCACCCGGGCGACCGTCCCGGTGTTGATGCCCTTGCGCTCGGCGAACTCCAGGGCCTTGGTGTAGTACTCCTCCTGGATGTCCAGCGCGCTGGCCTCCCGGCCGTTGGCGAGGCGCACCTGGTGGGTGCCGGTGAGGTCGTGGCTGACCTCGCGGATCGCCCGGATCGGGTTCTCCAGGGTGAGGTCGCGCATCACCACGCCGGCCTCGATCAGCCGCAGCACCAGGTCGGTGGAGCCGACCTTGAGCAGCGTGGTGGTCTCGGACATGTTGGAGTCGCCGACGATCACGTGCAGCCGGCGGTAGCGCTCGGCGTCCGCGTGCGGCTCGTCCCGGGTGTTGATGATCGGTCGCGAGCGGGTGGTGGCGGAGCTGACGCCCTCCCAGATGTGCTCGGCCCGCTGGCTGACGCAGTACACCGCGCCGCGCGGGGTCTGGAGCACCTTTCCCGCGCCGCAGATCAGCTGCCGGGTGACCAGGAACGGGATCAGCACGTCGGCCAGCCGGGAGAACTCGCCGTGCCGGGCCACCAGGTAGTTCTCGTGGCAGCCGTAGGAGTTGCCGGCCGAGTCGGTGTTGTTCTTGAAGAGGTAGACGTCCCCCGCGATGCCCTCCTCGTGCAGCCGCCGCTCGGCGTCCACCAGGAGCCCCTCGAGGATGCGCTCGCCGGCCTTGTCGTGCGTCACCAGCTCGACGACGTCGTCGCACTCGGGGGTGGCGTACTCGGGGTGGGAGCCCACGTCGAGGTACAGGCGGGCGCCGTTGCGCAGGAAGACGTTGCTACTGCGCCCCCAGGAGACGACCCGGCGGAACAGGTACCGCGCCACCTCGTCCGGCGACAGCCGCCGCTGCCCGCGGAACGTGCAGGTCACGCCGTACTCGTTCTCCAGCCCGAAAATCCGGCGGTCCATGAGCACTCCATTCTCTGTCGGAGCTGTCCGAAACCGCCTCCACGACGACTGGGCCGCCGCAGGGGCACCGGAGTCCCGTACGGGCGGCAGACCGCCCGTACGGGACTCCGCAGGAACTGCTACACCGGCGTGCCGTCCGCCGGGTTGTCCTCGTCGTCCGCCTCGGCGGACTGGTCCCCGTCGAGCAGCCGGCCCAGCTGGTTGCCCAGGATCCGCTTGAACTTGCGCTGCTGGAACCGCTGGCGGTCGAGGACCGCGACCTCCAGCTGCTCCGGCGTGAGGCTGCGCGGGCTGCCGCCGTTGGGGTCCCGGGCGAGCGAGTCCACGGCGAGCTTCACCGCCTCGGTGAGGCTCATACCGGCCCGGTGGCGCTGGCCCAGGTAGTTGCCGATCGAGTCGGCGTTGCCGCCGACCACCACGTAGTTCTTCTCGTCCACGACCGAGCCGTCCGGCGTGAGCCGGTAGATCTGGTCGTTGTCGGAGGTGCGGCCGACCTCGGCCACGATCAGCTCGACCTCGTACGGCTTCTCGCCGACCGAGGAGAAGATGGTGCCCAGGGTCTGGGCGTACACGTTGGCCAGGCCGCGGGCGGTGACGTCGGCCCGGTCGTAGGAGTAGCCGCGCAGGTCGGCGTAGCGGACGCCGCCGATGCGCAGGTTCTCGAACTCGTTGTAGCGGCCGACCGCCGCGAAGGCGATCTTGTCGTAGATCTCGGAGACCTTGTGGAGCGCCCTGGAGGTGTTCTCCGCGACGAAGACGATGCCGTCGGCGTAGGTGAGCACGACCACGCTGCGGCCGCGGGCGATGCCCTTGCGGGCGTACTCCGCGCGGTCCGCCATGGCCTGCTGGGGTGAGACGTAGAACGGTGTCGACACCGGCGGTCGTCCCTTTCCTGTGAGGGGGTGGCTAGATCAGCGGGGCCTGCGGGCCGTTGGGCCGGGCCAGGCGCTCGTCGGTGATGGCGACGGCGACCTCCGTGACCTCCGCCTCGGTGAGCCGGCGGAAGCCGTCCTCGGTGATCAGCGAGACGATCGGGAAGATCTTGCGGGCGAGGTCGGGACCGCCGGTGGCGGAGTCGTCGTCCGCGGCGTCGTACAGCGCCTGGACGACCATGGTGACGGCCTGGTCGGCCGTCAGGTCCTCGCGGAAGAGCTTCTTCATCGAGCCGCGGGCGAAGACCGAGCCCGAGCCGGTGGCCGTGAAGCCGCGCTCCTCGGAGCGCCCGCCGGTGACGTCGTAGTTGAAGATCCGGCCGCGGCCGAGGTCCAGGTCGTAGCCGGCGAACAGCGGCACCACCGCGAGGCCCTGCATCGCCATGCCCAGGTTGCCCCGGATCATGGTGGTGAGCCGGTTGGCCTTGCCCTCCAGGGAGAGCGTGGTGCCCTCGATCTTCTCGTAGTGCTCCAGCTCCAGCTGGAACAGCCGGACCATCTCGATCGCGAGGCCCGCGGTGCCGGCGATGCCGACCGCGCTGAACTCGTCGGCCGGGAAGACCTTCTCCATGTCGCGCTGGGCGATCACGTTGCCCATGGTCGCCCGCCGGTCACCCGCGATCACCACGCCGCCGTCGAACAGCGCGGCCACGATCGTGGTCCCGTGCGGGGCCTCGACCATGACGCCCTCGGGGAGCCCGCGGCGGCCGGGGAGCAGTTCCGGCTGGTGGTCGGCGAGGAAGTCGATGAAGGACGACGACCCCGGGGTCAGGAAGGCGGCCGGCAGACGCCCGGTGCCGCGGGTGTTGGCTTCCACACGATTCCTTCCAGGTAGCTTGAAGCGCGCGCTGCCCGCACCCTACCCGTCCGACGATCACCGTGAACGCGTGGAGGGGCCGGTGCCGGACGGCCGGGCGGTGTTCTCCGCCCGGCCGCCGGGGACGATCGCGACCGTGAATTCCGGAATGCCCGGGCCGGACTATTGCCCGCCCTTCTGGACGAATCCTCGGACGAAATCCTCGGCATTGGATTCGAGGACCTCGTCGATTTCGTCCAGCACCGCGTCGACGTCGTCGCTCAGCTTTTCCTGGCGCTCCTTGAGGTCGTCGGAATTCTGGCTTTCCGCGGCCTGCTCCTCGACCTCCTCGGAGGAACGGTTCGCCCGCTGCTGGCCGCCGCCGGTGTCCTTGCTCGCCATTTCCCTCACCCCGCTCGATTCGTCTGGCACGGTTCGGTCGTTGCTTGCTGCACCGACCCTATACACAAGGTGCGACTGCCGCTCCCGGTTTGCCGGTGGCGCTTCCTGTCCAACACCCGCTGCCACCCCGGATGATTCCCATTCGGCGGACGTTCACCCATGGTGATCGAAAAGTTACCCGCCGGACAGCACCCGGAGCAGGTCCTCGGCCGTGCGGCAGCGGTCCAGCAGCTCCTTGACGTGGTTGCGGGTGCCGCGCAGCGGCTCCAGGGTGGGGACCCGCTGCAGGGAGTCCCGGCCGGGCAGGTCGAAGATCACCGAGTCCCAGGAGGCGGCCGCGACGTGCTCCGCGTACTGCTCCAGGCAGCGCCCGCGGAAGTACGCCCTGGTGTCCTCCGGCGGCTTGGAGACGGCCCGCTCGACCTCGTCCTCGGTGAGCAGCCGCTCGAACCTGCCGCGCGCCACCAGACGGTTGTAGAGGCCCTTCTCGGGCCGTACGTCGCTGTACTGGAGGTCGACCAGGTGCAGCCGCGGGTTGTCCCACTGCAGGGCGTCCCGGCTGCGGTAGCCCTCCAGGATCTCCCGCTTGGCGATCCAGTCCAGCTGCCGGGAGAGCGACATCGGGTCGCGCTCCAGCCGGCCCAGGACGTCCTCCCAGCGCGCCAGCACGTCCACCGTCTGCTCGTCCGCGTCGGTGCCGAAGCGGTCCTCGACGTACTTGCGGGCCAGCTCGAAGTACTCCAGCTGGAGCTGGACCGCGGTGAGCTTGCGCCCGTTGCGCAGGGTGATCAGGTGCTTGAGCGTCGGGTCGTGGGAGACCCGGTGCAGGGTGCGCACCGGCTGGTCGACGGCGAGGTCGGCGGCGATGAACGAGTCCTCGATCATCGACAGGACCAGTGAGGTGGTGCCCAGCTTGAGGTAGGTGGAGATCTCGGAGAGGTTGGCGTCCCCGATGATCACGTGCAGCCGGCGGTACTTCTCGGCGTCGGCGTGCGGCTCGTCCCTGGTGTTGATGATCGGGCGCTTGAGCGTCGTCTCCAGGCCCACCTCGACCTCGAAGTAGTCCGCCCGCTGGCTGATCTGGAAGCCGTGCGACGAGCCGTCCTGGCCGATGCCGACCCGGCCGGCGCCGGTGACCACCTGGCGGGAGACGAAGAACGGGGTGAGGTGGCGGACGATGTCGGCGAACGGTGTCGCCCGCTTCATCAGGTAGTTCTCGTGGGTGCCGTAGGAGGCGCCCTTGTTGTCGGTGTTGTTCTTGTACAGGTGGATGTTCTGCCCGTTGGGCAGCTCCAGCGCGCGCTGCGCGGCCGCCGCCATGATCCGCTCGCCGGCCTTGTCCCAGAGCACGGCGTCACGCGGGTTGGTCACCTCGGGCGAGCTGTACTCGGGGTGCGCGTGGTCCACGTAGAACCGGGCCCCGTTGGTGAGGATGACGTTGGCGAGGCCGATGTCCTCGTCGGTCAGCTGGCTGGCGTCCGCGACCTCGCGGGCCAGGTCGAACCCCCGTGCGTCGCGCAGCGGATTCTCCTCCTCGAAGTCCCAGCGGGCCCGCCGTGCCCGGTGCATCGCCGCCGCGTACGCGTTGACGATCTGGGACGAGGTGAGCATGGCGTTGGCGTTGGGGTGCCCGGGCACGGAGATCCCGTACTCGGTCTCGATGCCCATCACGCGCCGTACGGTCATGCGGCCCTCCTTGCCCGGTGCACCGCCCCCGACGGGCGGAGCACTCTGACGTACCGCCGAACAACACCGACGCCGGGCCTCTGCCCGCGGACGGTGGGTCGAGCCTAGAACCCGGCGCCGAGCGGCGGGCCCGGAGACGCGCCGTCCGGCTGCGGGGCCGCGAGGCGCCACAGCCGGACGGGGTGCGTACAGCTCCGGGGACCGCTGCCGGCCCGGACAAGCGCGTGCTTTACAGGTACTGCCCCGTGTTGGCGACAGTGTCGATCGAGCGGCCGGACTCGGCGCCCTGCTTGCCGGTGACCAGCGTGCGGATGAAGACGATCCGCTCGCCCTTCTTGCCGGAGATGCGGGCCCAGTCGTCCGGGTTGGTGGTGTTCGGGAGGTCCTCGTTCTCCTTGAACTCGTCCACGCAGGCGGCGAGCAGGTGGGAGACGCGCAGACCGCGCTGACCGTGGTCGAGGAAGTCCTTGATGGCCATCTTCTTCGCCCGGTCGACGATGTTCTGGATCATCGCGCCGGAGTTGAAGTCCTTGAAGTACAGGACCTCCTTGTCACCGTTGGCGTAGGTGACCTCCAGGAAGCGGTTCTCCTCCGTCTCGGAGTACATCCGCTCCACGACCGACTGGATCATCGCGGCCACCGTGGTCTCGACGGAGCCGTCGTGCTCCTTGAGGTCGTCCGGGTGGAACGGCAGCGAGTCCTTGAGGTACTTGGAGAAGATGTCCTTCGCGGCCTCGGCGTCCGGGCGCTCGATCTTGATCTTGACGTCCAGGCGGCCGGGCCGCAGGATCGCCGGGTCGATCATGTCCTCGCGGTTCGAGGCGCCGATGACGATGACGTTCTCCAGGCCCTCCACGCCGTCGATCTCGGCGAGCAGCTGCGGGACGATGGTGTTCTCCACGTCCGAGCTGACCCCGGAGCCGCGGGTGCGGAACAGGGACTCCATCTCGTCGAAGAAGACGATGACGGGCGTGCCCTCGCCCGCCTTCTCCCGGGCGCGCTGGAAGACCAGCCGGATCTGCCGTTCGGTCTCGCCCACGTACTTGTTGAGCAGCTCGGGGCCCTTGATGTTGAGGAAGTAGCTCTTCCCCTGGGGGCGGCCGGTGACCTCGGCGACCTTCTTCGCCAGCGAGTTGGCGACCGCCTTGGCGATCAGCGTCTTGCCGCAGCCGGGCGGGCCGTAGAGCAGCACGCCCTTGGGCGGGCGCAGCTCGTACTCCTTGAAGAGGTCGGCGTGCAGGTAGGGCAGCTCGACCGCGTCGCGGATCAGCTCGATCTGGTTGCTCAGACCGCCGATCTGGCG
The DNA here is from genome assembly GCF_043201465.1 of Kitasatospora sp. NPDC048298. Classification (NCBI taxonomy): domain Bacteria; kingdom Bacillati; phylum Actinomycetota; class Actinomycetes; order Kitasatosporales; family Streptomycetaceae; genus Kitasatospora; species Kitasatospora sp. NPDC048298. Next base: position 34,498 of record NZ_JBICYZ010000005.1, on the reverse strand, counting down.
GTAGTCGATGTCCGGGACCTCCTCGAGGACCAGCTCCTCGACCTCGGACTTCGGCACGACCTCGAACACGTAGCCGGAGCGGGGCTCCAGCAGCAGGGCGTCCCCGGCCCGGATGGTCATCCCGCGCAGCGGCTCGGCGAGGCGCACCACGCGCTCCTCGTCGGTGTGACCGAGGACCAGGGCGCGCTCGCCGTCCTCCAGGAGCTCCTTGAGGGTGACGATCTCGCCGATGTTCTCGAAGGCCATCGCGTCCACGATGTTGAGGGCCTCGTTGAGCATCACTTCCTGGCCGCGCCGCACCTCGTCGAGGGCGACGTTGGGGCTGACGTTCACGCGGAGCTTGCGCCCCCCGGTGAAGATGTCCGCGGTGCCGTCCTCGTTCGCGTCGAGGAAGGTGCCGAAGCCGGCCGGGGGCTGTGCGAGCCGGTCCACTTCCTCCTTGAGGGCCACGATCTGGTCGCGGGCCTCGCGCAGGGTGGAGGCGAGCCGTTCGTTCTGGGCGGTCACGCCCGCCAGGTTGGTCTGGAGCTCGACGATCCGCTCTTCGAGGATCCTCGAATTGCGCGGCGAGTCGGCGAGCTTGCGGCGCAACACGGCGATTTCCTGCTCAAGGTACGAGACCTGAGCGGCCTCGTCGGAACCACGAGCGGGCCTGCCGGTGCTGCGGTTGTAGTCGTCATCGTGGGCTGCCACGGTCCTCACCTCCTCCGGGGAGCTGGACGCTTCCAGACCCTACCTGGGACCAGGGGTCCGTAAACCCCTAGATCAAGAAAGATGGAACGGGCGTGTCCGATCTTCGCCCCAGCGTGCTTCCCCTCTGCTAAGGGGGATACCCACCGCGCACCACCCAAAGCGGGCCAGATGTATCGTCGGGCGAAGTGATATCCGATCGCGACCACAACTCGAGGTCCGATCGTTGTACGAATGGCGGGATTGCTCCAGGAATAGGGGCGACCCGGGACAGAAACGGCAGGGGACCATGTCGGTGACCGAGCAGACGGCGGCAGCGGCCGAGGAGCTGGAGGTGTGGATCGACCAGGATCTGTGCACCGGCGACGGCATCTGTGCGCAGTACGCACCCGAGGTCTTCGAGCTCGACATCGACGGGCTGGCCTACGTGAAGGGGCCTGACGACGAGCTGCGCCAGCAGCCCGGGGAGACCGCCCCGGTGCCGCTGACGATCCTTCAGGACGTGGTGGACTCGGCGAAGGAGTGCCCCGGCGACTGCATCCACGTGCGCCGGGTCGCCGACCGGGTCGAGGTGTACGGGCCGGACGCGGAGTAGTCGGGTCCGTAGTCGGTCCGTCACACGGCGGAGACCGGGGCGGCGGTCTGGGAGCGTTCCCAGCCGCCGCCCCTGTGCGTCCAGGTGAGGTCGACCGAGATGTCCGGCCGGAACCGCGGCACGTCCTCGCTCGAATACCCCTGCGCGTGGCCGGTGATGACGCCGTCCGACCGCACCGCGATCCGGCTCACGGTGAGGTTCTCGCGTTCGGCGAGCAGGGTGGCCACCACCTCGGGGCGCTCGCCCGGGCCGAAGCCGAGCAGGAAGACGGCGTCCGGCGGGGTGCCGGTCTCGGTGGCGCAGTGCGCGGTGACCACCGTGCCGGGGTGCCCGTCACCGAGCCGCGCGGGCACGGCCAGCGTCGTCTTGACCGGGAACGGACCGCAGTCCAGCGGGAGTTGAGCCCGGGCCGGGTCGGGGGCGGCGGTCGCGGCGAGGGCCTTGGGGGTCTCGTGGGCGGGCACCGGGGTACCGGTCGCCGGGGAGGCGGCCAGCGCGGCCCCCACCACCGCGCCGCAGCCGGCCAGGGCGACGGCCCAGTGCCAGGGGGCGGTGCGCGCGTGTCCGGGCCCGGAACGGCCCCGCGGTGTCCGCTGTCCAGTCGTCGCCGTCGTCGTCCCGACCGCGGTCTCCACCAGGCGTCCCCTCCAGGGCTCCACAAGCCGCTCTGCGTGAGCGAGCATCGTCCCACACCGTGCTCGGCGGCATGCGAAAGGGGTGGTACGAGCGCCGTGCTCGCACCACCCCTTCTCGGAGGGTCCGGGTTCAGCCCAGGTCGGGCTGGTCCGCGTCCGTGGCGCGGGCGGCCTTGCGGGCCGCGGCGCGCTCCTGGAGAGTGGGCTCGGTCGCCCCGTTGTCGTAGTCCTCGCCGTACGCGCCCTTGGCCGGACGGCGGCGGCGCAGCGGCGGCTCCACGCCGTCCGCCAGGCGGCGGGCGGTGAGCAGGAAGCCGGTGTGGCCGATCATCCGGTGGTCCGGGCGGACGGCCAGGCCCTCCAGGTGCCAGGTGCGGACCATGGTCTCCCAGGCCTGCGGCTCGGTGAAGGTGCCGTGGTCGCGCAGCGCCTCGACGGTCTTGGACATCTGCGTGGTGGTGGCCACGTAGCAGCAGATGAGGCCGCCGGGGACGAGCGCCTTGGAGGCGACGTCCAGGCACTCCCAGGGGGCCAGCATGTCGAGGATGACGCGGTCGACGTCGGTCTCGACCAGGTTGTCCTGGAGGTCGCCGACGGTGAGCTTCCACGCCGGGTGCGGGCCGCCGAAGTAGCGCTCGACGTTCCCCTGGGCGATGTCGGCGAAGTCCTGCCGACGCTCGTAGGAGGCCAGCATGCCCTGCTCGCCGACGGCGCGCAGCAGGTACGTGCTGAGCGCGCCCGAGCCGACTCCGGCCTCGACCACGCGGGCACCCGCGAAGATATCGGCCATCGCCAGGATCTGCCCCGCGTCCTTGGGGTAGATCACGGCAGCGCCGCGCGGCATGGACAGGACGTAGTCGGGGAGCAGGGGGCGCAGCGCGAGGTACGGAACGTTCCCCGTGGTGCGCACGACCGTGCCCTCGGGAGCGCCGATCAGCTCGTCGTGCGGGAACGCACCCTTGTGGGTGTGGAACTGGTTCCCGGCCTGGAGCGTGAACGTGTAGTGGCGACCCTTGGGGTCGGTCAGCTGGACCTGGTCCCCGACCTGGAAGGGCCCGCGTCGGCGGGCGGCACCGGTCGGTTCGGACATGCCGACAATCCTAAGGGAAGCGGACCGGCCCGCGGGACGCGGGTGATCGTCGGCCGTCCGGTCAGCGGCCGGTGAGGGCGGCGGTCAGCCGCTGCTCGATGTCGCTGAGCGCGGCGACGCCGTACACCCGGCCGTCCGACTCGACCACCAGGTACTCCCCCGCCGGGGTGGCCTGGACGGCCCGCAGCAGGTCCTCACCGCCGAGGTCGGCGTCCAGTCGCATGCCGGGTTCGAGGTCGCGGGCGAGCGGTCCGACGGCCACCCAGGGGCGGCGGTGCTCGGGCACCGAGCGGACGGCGGACTCGCGCACCAGGGCGATGGGTTCTCCCCGGCCGTCGACCACGATCACCGCGCCGGCCTGGGCCTCGCGGGCGCGCCGCAGCGCCTCGCCGAGCGGGGTGTCGGCGGTGACCTCGACGGCCCGCCGGGCCAGCTCGCGCAGCCGCAGGCCGGGCAGCACCTCCTTGAGCCGGGCGTTGCGCAGGCTGCCGGTGGCGCCGTTCCAGATGATCGCGGCGAGCACCGCGGCCAGCACCGCGTCCACCAGGGTGTCGGTGGTGGTGCGCTCGACCCCGCGGGAGGCGCTGAGCAGCGGCAGGCCGATCAGCACGGCGACGGCCAGCCCGCGGCCGACCCAGGCGGCGGCCACCGTGCCGGTCATCGGCCTGCCGGTGACCGCCCAGACGAGCGCGCGCAGCATCCGGCCGCCGTCCAGCGGCAGGCCGGGCAGCAGGTTGAAGGCGGCGACCACCAGGTTGGAGACCATCAGGCCGGTGAGCAGCACCCCGGGCACGGTGGACGGCTCCACCGCCCGCACGGCGAGGTAGAACACGCCGCCGAGCAGCAGCGAGAGCAGCGGGCCGACGAAGGCCAGCCAGAACTCCCGCCAGGGGCGCTCCGCCTCGTTCTCGATCTCGGACACCCCGCCGAAGAACTGGAGCTGGATCCGCCGTACCCCCAGCTTGTAGCGCAGCGCGACCAGGGTGTGGGCGAGCTCGTGCACCAGGACGGAGGCGTAGAAGGCCACCGCGAAGAAGAACGCGACCAGGTAGCGGGCACCGCCGAGGTCGGGCAGCACGTCGCCCAGCTGCCCGCCGAACACCCAGGTGATCAGCGCGGCGATGACGAACCAGGAGGGTGTGACGTAGACGGGCACGCCGAAGGGCCGGCCCATCAGGATGCCGCCGCGGCGCTCGGGCGGCGGCCCGGCCGGGCGCCCTTCGCCCGCCTGCGGTGGCTGGTCGGAGGACTGCTGCCCCCTGCTGTCGCTCACCGTGATCCCTTCGGTCGTCTCCCCCGTCGTGCCCGGTGCGCCCACGCTACGTGATCGTGGCCCTCCGGCGCCGCACGGCCCTGCTTCCAGCTTCCTACCCACTCACGGCGGCCGTGGCAGCACCGTGGCAGCGGGATGACGGCGAAGGGCAATAGGGTCGTAGCCATGCAGCACACCGAGACCAGTAGTGCCACCGCGCGACCGGCGGCACCCCCGACCGGGCTCTCCCCGTCCCGAGCGGGGGACTTCCTCACCTGTCCCCTGCTGTACCGGCTGCGGGTGATCGACCGGCTGCCCGAGCCGCCGAGCTCGGCGGCGACCCGGGGCACGCTGGTGCACGCGGTGCTGGAGCGGCTCTTCGACAGCCCGGCGGCCGAGCGGACGCCGGAGCGGGCGCTGGGCCTGCTGCGCCCGCAGTGGGAGCGGCTGCTGGGCGAGCGCCCGGAGCTGGGCACGCTGTTCCCGGACGACCCGGACGGCGCGGCGCTGACCCGCTGGCTGTCGGACGCCGAGAAGCTGGTCGGCCAGTGGTTCCGGCTGGAGGACCCGACCCGGCTGCACCCGGTGGAGCGGGAGCTCTACGTGGAGACGGCCCTGGATTCGGGCCTGCTGCTGCGCGGCTACATCGACCGGGTGGACGTCGCCCCGACCGGCGAGGTCCGGCTGGTGGACTACAAGACCGGCCGGGCGCCCTCGCGGGACTTCGAGGGCAAGGCGATGTTCCAGATGAAGTTCTACGCCCTGGTGGTGTGGCGCTGGAAGGGCGTGATCCCCAAGCGCCTCCAGCTGGTCTACCTCGGTGGCGGCGGGGACGTGGTCAGCTACGACCCGGACCAGGCGGACCTGCTGGCGGTGGAGCGCAAGCTCCTGGCGCTGTGGGAGCGGATCGGCCACGCGGTGGCCACCGGGGACTTCCCGGCCACCCGCAACCGCCTCTGCGACTGGTGCGACCACCAGGCCAGCTGCCCGGAGTTCGGCGGCACCCCGCCGCCGTACCCGCTGCCGGTAGCCCGTACGTCGGACGAGAGCGATCCCACGGGGGATCCGATGAGCAAGGAGTCCTAGGTGACGATCCGAGTGCTGCTGGTCGACGACCAGCCGCTGCTGCGCACCGGTTTCCGGATGATCCTGGAGGCCGAGTCCGACCTGGTGGTGGTCGGCGAGGCCGGCGACGGCCAGCAGGCGCTGGACCAGGTGCGGGCGCTGCAGCCCGACGTGGTGCTGATGGACATCCGGATGCCCAGGATGGACGGCGTCGAGGCGACCCGCCGGATCGCCGGTCCGGGGCGGGACGGCCCGGCCAAGGTGCTGGTGCTGACCACCTTCGACCTGGACGAGTACGTGGTGGAGGCGCTGCGCGCGGGCGCCAGCGGCTTCCTGCTGAAGGACGTCCCGGCCGAGGAGCTGGTGCAGGCGATCCGGGTGGTCGCGGACGGCGCGGCGATGCTGGCGCCGAGCATCACCCGCCGGCTGCTGGACATGTACGCCACCAAGCTGCCCTCGGGCGACGAGGCGCCGCCGCAGGCGCTGGGCGCGCTGACGGAGCGCGAGCTGGAGGTGCTGAAGCTGGTGGCGCGCGGGCTGTCGAACGCGGAGATCGCGGCCGAGCTGTTCGTCAGCGAGACGACCGTGAAGACGCACGTGGGCCACGTGCTGACCAAGCTGCAGCTGCGCGACCGGGTGCAGGCGGCCGTGTACGCCTACGAGAGCGGGCTGGTGCGCCCCGGCGCCCTGTAGCGGTTCCGGCGGCCCCTGGGACCTCCTGGGGGCCGCGGAAACGTCACGGCGGCCCGTCCGCTCCCCGTGTACCGACGGGGATGCGGGCGGGCCGCCGTCCTGCGGGCGCTACTTGCTGGTCCGGCTGATCTCCCAGAAGCGGAAGTAGCCGGTGGTGTCGACGGTGGACTCGACGCCGGTGACGTACGAGCGGGCCGCGAAGAAGGACTTGTTCTGGTACAGCGGGATCAGCGGCACGTTCTCGGCCTCGATCGCCTGGATCTGCGCGTAGGTGGAGGCCGCGGCGCTGCGGTCGGTCTGCTTGAGGCCCTCCGGCACCAGCCGCCCGCTGATCCGCGGGTCGTCCCAACCGTGGTGGTACGCACCGCCGTTGATCAGCAGCGGGGCGAGGTAGTTGTCCGGGTCCGGGTAGTCGGCGAACCAACCGATGACGTACGCCTGGTACTTGCCCTCGGTCCAGCCCTTGCGGTACGAGTCCCAGTCCGGCTCCTGGACGAGCGTCACCTGGAAGAGGCCGCCGGTCTCCAGCTGCTTCTTCAGCGTCTCGGCCTCGTTGCTGCCGGCCCGCGAACGGGACCAGGTGAGGGTGAACTTGACCGGGGTCTGGATCTTGGCGTCGGCCAGGATCTTCTTGGCCTTGTTCACGTCCTGGTCGCCGTAGCGGTCGAAGAAGGCCGTGGTGTGGCCGGGCAGGCCGGCCGGGACCATGGAGTAGAGCGCCTGGACGGTGCGGGCGAAGACGTCGCGGGCCAGTGCCTTGCGGTCCATCATCTGGGCGGCGGCCTGGCGGACGGCGACGTTGCTCATCAGCGGGTCCTTGGTGTTGAGGACCAGCGAACGGGTGTCGTTGCTGTCGCCCTCGGTCACCTGGAGGTCGGTCTTGCCGCCCTGCTGGTCGGAGCGGACCTGGGCGGCGGTGTTCGGCTCCAGGCTGTTGTCGGTGAGGTCGATCTCGCCCTTGTCCAGCGCCGCCTTGAGGTCCTCCGACTTGTCGAAGAACCGCACGGTGAACTTGTTGTTCCGCAGCTTGGCCTCGCCGCCGTACTTGTCGTTGGCCGACAGCACGACCTTGCCCAGCTGCTTGCCGCCGCTCAGGTTCTCGACCGCGTCGAAGCGGTACGGGCCGGAGCCGATCAGCTTGTCGTTCGGGACGACCTTGTCCGCGGGGTAGACCTGGTGGTCCACGATGGCGCCGACCGGGCTCGCCAGCTTGGCCGGCAGGGTGGCGTCGGGCGTGGAGAGGTGGAAGATCACCTCGTTGTCACCCTTGGCCTCGACGGACTTGATCGAGTCCAGCAGCTCGACCGGACCGGTCTGGTCGTTGATCTTCTTGGTGCGCTCGATCGAGAAGACCACGTCCTGGGCGGTCAGCGGGTGACCGTTGGAGAACTTCTGGCCGGGCTTCAGGGTGCAGTGGTACTCGGTGGCCTCGGCGCTGGTGAACTCGCAGGACTGCGCGGCGTCCGGGGACGGCGAGCTGGCCGCGGCCTGGAAGGTGAGCAGTGACTGGAAGGTGTTGCGCAGCAGCAGCCAGGAGCCGGCGTCGTAGGCGGCCGCCGGGTCCAGGACACCGGTCAGCTGACTGGTGCCCATGGTGATCGACTTGCCGCCGTCCCCCTTGACCACGTCGGTCACCGATCCGCAGCCCGCCACCGACACGGCGACCAGGCCGGCGCAACCGAGTACTGCCAGGCGTTCAGCTGAAGTCTTCACGAGGCGCGTCCTTTTGGGTGGCACGAACTGGAGTAGCGTGCCACATCGAACACGTACGACCGATACCCGCGCTGATGACGTTTGGGACACGGCGGTTCAGGGCATCACGGCGCGCCCGACGAGTTGTCAGCCATTGCCCGTTTTCTCCCCCGGCGACTTCGCTCCGGAGGCCCACAGGGCCGTTTACCGGCCGGTAAGGCCGGGTCGCAATGAGACGACAATCACACCCGAGAGGCGACCAGGGAGCGCAGCAGATCGAGGTCGACCTGCTCCAGCGACGGCAGTACCAGCCGCCCCGGAGCCGGCTCGATCGGCGCCACCGAGGGCACCGCGATCACCGGGCAGCCGGCCGCCTCGCCCGCCCGCACCCCGGTCGGGGTGTCCTCGATCACCACGCAGCGGACCGGCTCCGCGCCGAGCCGCCGGGCGGCCTCCAGGTACGGGTCGGGGAAGGGCTTGGTGCGCGGCACCTCGTCCCCGCCGATGGTGAAGGCGAAGTGGTGGGCGCCCAGCGAGCGCAGCACGATGTCGATCACGTGCCGGTGCGAGGCGGACACCATGGCGGCCGGAATCCCGTGCGCGGCAAGGGTGTTGAGCAGCCGCTCGGCGCCCGGCATGAGCGGCACGCCGCCGGCCAGCAGATCGACGAAGCGCTGGTTGACCAGCACGCCCAGGTCCGCCGGCGCGATGTCCGCGCCGGTCCTGGCGACCAGGTACTCCATCACCCTGGTCATCGGGCCGCCGACCACGTGGGCGCGGTCGGCCTCGTCCAGCTCGTGGCCCAGCTCGGCGAAGAGCGAGGCCTCGGCCTGCCACCAGAAGTCCTCGGTGTCCACCAGCGTCCCGTCCATGTCCAGCAGCACCGCCTGGAGCCCGCGGTCGTCCCCGTGCTCGAGGATGCGCGTGGCGGTGGAGCTGGTCGTCATGGCGGGGGTCCTTCCGGCAGGCCCGGAGCGTCTCCGGGGAAGGCGCGGGCCGGCCCGCAGGTGAGCGGACCGGCCCGTTCAGGATCATCAAGGATACGCCCGCTTCGTCCGGAAAGAGCGAACGCAACGGAAACCGGGAGTTACCGGGCGTTGAAGTACTTCGCCTCCGGGTGGTGGATCACGATCGCGTCGGTGGACTGCTCCGGGTGGAGCTGGAACTCCTCGGAGAGCACCACGCCGATCCGCTCCGGCTTCAGCAGCTCGGCGATCTTGGCCCGGTCCTCCAGCTCGGGGCAGGCCCCGTAGCCGAGCGAGAAGCGGGCGCCGCGGTACTTGAGCGCGAACATGTCCTTGACGTCCTGCGGGTCCTCGCCGGAGAAGCCCAGCTCGTAGCGGACCCGCGCGTGCCAGAACTCGGCCAGCGCCTCGGCCAGCTGCACCGAGAGCCCGTGCAGCTCCAGGTAGTCCCGGTAGGAGTTGCCGGCGAACAGCTCGTTGGCCGCCTCCGAGATCCGGTTGCCCATGGTGACCACCTGGAGGCCCACGACGTCCCGCGCCCCGGACTCCTCCGGGCGGAAGAAGTCGGCCAGGCAGAGCCGGCGGCCGCGCCGCTGGCGCGGGAAGGTGAAGCGGGTGCGCTCGGTGCCGTCCTCGTGGAAGACGATCAGGTCGTCGCCCTTGGAGTTGGCCGGGTAGTAGCCGTAGACCACGGCGGCCTCCAGCCAGCCCTCGGTCTGCAGGCGGTCCAGCCAGGCCCGCAGCCGCGGCCGGCCCTCGGTCTCCACCAGCTCCTCGTAGGACGGCCCCTCGCCGGAGCGCGCGGCCTTCAGGCCCCACTGCCCCTTGAACAGCGCGTCCTCGTCCAGCCAGGAGGCGTAGTCCGCGAACGGGATGCCCTTGACGATCCGGTCGCCCCAGAACGGCGGCACCGGCACGGTGTTGTCGACGGCGACGTCGGAGCGGATCTGGCCGAGGTTGACCTCGGGCTCCGGCTCCTCCACCTCGACCCGGGCGTGCCGGCGCTGCTTGAGCTCCGGCAGGGCCGCGCCGGGCACGCCGCGCTTGACCGCGATCAGCGCGTCCATCAGCCGCAGGCCCTCGAAGGCGTCCCGGGCGTAGCGGACCTCGCCCTCGTAGATCTCGTGCAGGTCCTGCTCGACGTAGGCGCGGGTGAGCGCGGCGCCGCCGAGGATCACCGGGAAGCTGGCGGCCAGCTTGCGCTGGTTCAGCTCCTCCAGGTTCTCCTTCATGATCACGGTGGACTTCACCAGCAGGCCGGACATCCCGATGACGTCCGCGTTGTGCTCCTGCGCGGCGTCCAGGATCGCCGAGACCGGCTGCTTGATGCCCAGGTTGACCACGTTGTAGCCGTTGTTGGACAGGATGATGTCGACCAGGTTCTTGCCGATGTCGTGGACGTCGCCCTTGACGGTGGCGAGCACGATGGTGCCCTTGCCCTCGCTGTCGGACTTCTCCATGTACGGCTCCAGGTGGGCCACCGCGGTCTTCATCACCTCGGCGGACTGGAGCACGAACGGCAGCTGCATCTGGCCGGAGCCGAAGAGCTCGCCGACCACCTTCATGCCGGCCAGCAGGGTGTCGTTGATGATCTCCAGCGCCGGGCGGACGGTCAGCGCCTCGTCCAGGTCGGCCTCCAGGCCATTGCGCTCACCGTCGATGATCCGGCGCTGCAGCCGCTCCTCCAGCGGGAGCGCGGCCAGCTCCTCGGCCTTGGAGGCCTTCACCGAGGCGGCGGAGACGCCCTCGAACAGCTCCAGCAGGCGCTGCAGCGGGTCGTAGCCGTCCCGGCGGCGGTCGTAGACCAGGTCGAGCGCGGCCTCGCGCTGGTCCTCGGGGATGCGGGAGATCGGCAGGATCTTGGAGGCGTGCACGATCGCCGAGTCCAGTCCGGCCTCCACGCACTCGTGCAGGAAGACGGAGTTGAGCACCACCCGGGCGGCCGGGTTGAGGCCGAAGGAGATGTTGGACAGGCCCAGGGTGGTCTGCACCTTCGGGCGGCGGCGCTTGAGCTCGCGGATCGCCTCGATGGTCTCGATGCCGTCCCGGCGGGACTCCTCCTGGCCGGTGGCCAGGGTGAAGGTGAGGCAGTCGACCAGGATCGAGCCCTCGTCGATGCCGTAGTCGGCGGTGAGTTCGGCGATCAGCCGCTCGGCGATCGCGACCTTGGTGTCGGCGGTACGGGCCTGGCCCTGCTCGTCGATGGTCAGCGCGATCAGGCCGGCGCCGTGCTCGCGGGCCAGCGAGGCGATCTTCCCGAAGCGCGAGTCGGGGGCGTTGCCGTCCTCGTAGTTGACCGAGTTGAGCACCGCGCGGCCGCCGAGCGCCTCCAGACCGGCCTGCAGCACCGGCGGCTCGGTGGAGTCCAGCACGATCGGCAGGGTGGAGGCGGTGGCCAGCCGGCCGGCGATCTCCTTCATGTCGGCGACGCCGTCGCGGCCGACGTAGTCCACGCAGAGGTCCAGCAGGTGGGAGCCGTCCCGGATCTGGTCGCGGGCGATCTCCACGCAGGCCTGCCAGTCGCCGGCCAGCATCGACTCGCGGAACTTCTTCGAGCCGTTGGCGTTGGTGCGCTCGCCGATCGCCAGGTACGAGGTGTCCTGACGGAACGGCACCGCCTGGTACAGCGAGGCCGCCGAGGGCTCGGGCCTCGGGTCGCGCGGGGCGATCGGGCGGCCCTGGACCCGCTCGACCACCTGGCGCAGGTGCTCGGGGGTGGTGCCGCAGCAGCCGCCGACCAGCGAGAGGCCGTACTCGCGGGTGAACACGTCGTGGGCGTCGGCCAGTTCGGCCGGGGACAGCGGGTAGTGGGCGCCGTCCTTGCCGAGCACCGGCAGGCCCGCGTTCGGCATGCAGGACAGGCCGATCCGGGCGTTCTTGGCCAGGTAGCGCAGGTGCTCGCTCATCTCGGCCGGGCCGGTCGCGCAGTTGAGGCCGATGTAGTCCACGCCCAGCGGCTCCAGCGCGGTGAGCGCGGCACCGATCTCCGAGCCGAGCAGCATGGTGCCGGTGGTCTCCACCGTGACCTGCACCAGCACCGGCAGGTCCAGCCCGGCCTCGGCCAGCGCCCGCTTGGAGCCCAGGATGGCGGCCTTGGTCTGCAGCAGGTCCTGGCTGGTCTCGACCAGCAGCGCGTCGGCGCCGCCGGCGATCAGGCCGGCCGCGTTCTGCCGGAAGCCGTCGCGCAACGTCTCGTACGGGGCGTGGCCGAGGGTCGGCAGCTTGGTGCCGGGGCCGATCGAGCCGAGCACCCAGCGGGTGCGGCCGTCGGCGGCGGCGTGGGCGTCGGCCACCTCGCGGGCGATCCGGGCGCCGGACTCGGACAGCTCGAAGATCCGCTCCGCGATCTCGTACTCGCCGAGGGCGCTGAAGTTGGCGCCGAAGGTGTTGGTCTCCACGCAGTCCACGCCGACCCCGAAGTAGGCCTCGTGGACGGACCGGACGATGTCCGGGCGGGTGATGTTGAGGACCTCGTTGCAGCCTTCGAGGTTCTGGAAGTCCTCCAGCGTCGGATCCTGCGCCTGGAGCATGGTGCCCATGGCACCGTCGGCGACCACCACCCGGGTGGCGAGGGCCTCACGCAGTGCGTTCGCGCGGCTCTGCTGAGTGATGGACGGGGTGGCTGCTGTGGCCATGGGGCTTCTCCCTGGTGCGACGGCTGTCGGCTTTGCGCGCCCGCTTGGTCGGGCACGCACCTGGCCAGGGTATCCGGCCCACGGCTCGGCCCGCCGGGCCATTCCGTATCCTGAGCACTCGAACGCAAGGGGGAGCGAGCGCGTGGCCGGATTCCGGACCTCCGCGCGGCGTACCGGCCGGGGCCTGGCGGCCCCGTTCCGCGCGCTGCGCGACCACTGGCGGGCCTGGTCCCGGTGGCGGCGGGCACTGCTGGTGCTGGCCCTGGTGGCGGCCGTGCCGGCCGCCGCGCTGGGATCGGTGTTCGTGGTGTTCCGACTGCACTACACCGGCACGCCCGCCGCCGACGCCCGCACCCGGGGCCGGGACGCGCTCTGGCTCGGCCACGCCTGGGTGGACGGCCGCAAGACCGAGGCGGACGTGGCCGAATTGGGCCGACAGCTGGCCGGCACCGGCATCCGGGACCTCTACGTGCACACCGGCCCGCTGGAGCACGACGGCTCGCTGCCGTCCTCCGTCCACCCCCGGGCCCGCTGGTTCACCGACACCGTGCACCGGGAGCTGCCCGGCATCCGGGTGCAGAGCTGGCTGGGAGACGAGGTCAAGCCGGAGAAGGACGCCCTGGACCTGGAGGACGCCCCCACCCGCGACCGGGTCACCGCCTCCGCCCGCCAGGTGCTGGACCTCGGCTTCGACGGCGTGCACTTCGACATGGAGCCGATCCGCCCCGGTTCGGCGGGCTGGCTGGCGCTGCTCGACCAGGTCCGCCCGGTCACCGCGGCCCGCGGCGCCAAGCTGTCGGTGGCGGCCCCGCAGATCGACCCCGTCCCCGGCCTGCACACGGCGGGCATCCTGCTCACCGGCCACGGCAAGTGGTGGGACCGGGCGTACTTCACCGAGACCGCCCGCCGGGTCGACCAGATCGCGGTGATGAGCTACGACACCTCGATGCCCACCGAGCCGCTGTACGGCGGCTACGTGGCCCGGCAGACCGAGCTCGCCCTGCGGTCGACCCCGGCCGGCGTGGACCTGCTGATGGGCCTGCCGTTCTACTGGGACGACAAGTGGGGCCACTGGGGTGACGCCGAGACCGTCCGGGCCGCCGTCCGGGGCGTCCGGCTCGGCCTGGGCCGGGAGGACCGGCGGCGGGCCGACTTCGGCGTCGCGCTGTACGTGGACTTCGCCGCGCTGCCCGAGCACTGGGCGGCGTACCGCGAGGGCTGGGCGACGGCGGGGCAGGGCGGGTAGCGCCGGCCCGGCGGACCGTGCGGTCGGGCGACCGTCACGCCGCGTCGCCGATCGAACACCCTTCGCCCCCGCCGGACACCTGACGGACCGTCAGCCCAGGGCCCGCCGATATCCGGTGGATCGCGGCGGTCCGCTCCCCCAGACTGTCCCGGTGCCCGGCCGTGGTGCGCATCAAAGCCCGTAGGCTGGGCAGGTAGGGACCATGGGGCGAGGCGTTCCATGGGAGACGAGAGGTTCGACAGTCGGCAGCCGGCCCGTCGGCGCCCCGGCAGGCCAGCCGGGGCGGCGCAGGTCCGACCGCCGACCGGAGGGAGACGCTGGGTGATCGAGCTGGAAGATGTTCCCGAGTTGATCGACCCGGTGATGGTCTGCGCGTTCGAGGGCTGGAACGACGCGGGCGACGCCGCGTCCGCGGCTCTGGCGCACCTGGACGAGACCTGGGGCGGCAAGGTGTTCGCCGCCCTGGACGCGGAGGACTACTACGACTTCCAGGTCAACCGGCCCACGGTCTGGCTGGACGGCGGCATCCGCCGGATCACCTGGCCGACCACCCGGCTCTCGGTGATCCGGGTGACGGAACCGACGACCAGGGACGTCGTGCTGGTCCGCGGCATCGAGCCGAGCATGCGCTGGCGCTCGTTCTGCAACGAGCTGCTGGGCTTCGCGCACGAGCTGGGCGTCGAGCTGGTGGTGATCCTGGGCGCGCTGCTCGGCGACACCCCGCACAGCCGTCCGGTGCCGGTCAGCGGCGTCACCTCCGACCCCGAGCTGGCCCGCCGGCTGGACCTGGAGGAGAGCCGCTACGAGGGCCCGACCGGCATCGTCGGGGTGCTCCAGGAGGCCTGCACCCACGCCGGGGTGCCGGCCGTGACGCTCTGGGCGGCGGTGCCGCACTACGTCTCGCAACCGCCGAACCCCAAGGCCACGCTGGCCCTGATCAACAAGCTGGAGGACCTGCTGGACCTGCGCATCCCGCCGGGCGAGCTCGGCGAGGACGCCCGGGCCTGGCAGATCGGCGTGGACCAGCTGGCCGCCGAGGACAGCGAGGTGGCCGAGTACGTCCAGCAGCTGGAGGAGGCGCAGGACACCGCGGAGCTGCCGGAGGCCTCCGGCGACGCCATCGCCCGCGAGTTCGAGCGCTACCTGCGCCGCCGGGAGAACGTGGGGCCGACGGGCGAGAAGCCGGTGGCCGGGCACGCCACGGCGGAGCGGCCGGCCGATCCGGAGACGCCGGGCGGCGGCGCCCGGGAGAGCCAGGACGGCGCCGAGGAGGAGTGACCTCCGTACGGCCGAAGGGGCGTCAGGACCAGGTGTCCTGACGCCCCTTCGGCGTGTGGTGCGGGTGCGGGTTACAGCGCGACGCCGAGCAGGGCGTCCACCGTGCGGGTCACCAGGCCGGGAGCGCCGGTGTCGGTGCCGCCCTCGGCCTCCTGGCCGGCCGCCCAGCGGTCGACCGCGGCCAGCGCGGCGGGCGTGTCCAGGTCGTTCGCGAGCGCCTCGCGCACCTCGGCGAGCAGCTGCTCGGCCGACGGGCCGTCCGGGCGGGAGACCGCGGCGCGCCAGCGGGCGAGACGCTCGACGGCCTCGTCCAGGGTGCTCTTGGTCCACTCCCAGTCCGCGCGGTAGTGGTGCGAGAGCAGCGCCAGGCGGATCGCCGCCGGGTCGACGCCCTCGCGGCGCAGCGCCGAGACGAAGACCAGGTTGCCGCGGGACTTGGACATCTTGTGGCCGTCCAGGGCGACCATGCCGGCGTGCACGTACGCCTTGGCGTACGGGTGGGTGCCGGTGGCGACCTGGGCGTGCGCGGCGCCCATCTCGTGGTGCGGGAAGGAGAGGTCGCTGCCGCCGCCCTGGATGTCGAAGGACATGCCGAGGTACTGCAGCGCGATGGCGACGCACTCGATGTGCCAGCCGGGGCGGCCGTGGCCGAGCTCGGTGTCCCAGGCGGGCTCGCCCGGGCGGGCGGCCAGCCAGAGCAGGGCGTCCAGCGGGTTGCGCTTGCCGGGGCGCTCCGGGTCGCCGCCGCGCTCGGCGAAGACCGGGCGCATGGCCTCACGGGTGAGGCCGGAGACCTCGCCGAAGCGCGGGTCGGCGTCGACCGAGAAGTAGATGTCGCCGTCCACCTTGTAGGCGGCGCCGGAGGCCAGCAGCTTCTGGACGATCGGGACGATCCACGGGATCGACTCGACGGCGCCGATGTAGTGGGCCGGCGGGAGCATCCGCAGCGCGGTCATGTCCTCGCGGAACAGGGCCGTCTCGCGCTCGGCCAGGGCCGTCCAGTCCTGGCCGGTCTCGACCGCGCGGGCGAGCAGCGGGTCGTCGACGTCGGTGACGTTCTGGATGTACAGGACGTCGTGGCCGGCGTCCTTCCAGACGCGCTGCACCAGGTCGAACGCGTTGTAGGTGGCGGCGTGGCCCATGTGGGTCGCGTCGTAGGGCGTGATGCCGCAGACGTAGATCCGGGCGGTGCCGTCCTGCGGCACCACCTCGCGGACCGTGCCCGCTGCGGTGTCGTGGATACGGAGGGGGAGCCCCTGACCAGGCAGGGCGGGAACCTCGGAGGCGGGCCAGGCATGCATGGAAACAACTTTAACCTTGCGAACATTTGAAAGCCTAACCAGTACGAAAGATCGACTGGATTCGCTTCCCGGCGTTGCCCGACAGTTTCCCGACTGGTAGTGCACGGGACCGGCCGGCGTGACGCCCGTGCCGTACCGGACCTGCCGTGCCGTACGGGACCCGGCGCCGGGCACGGGTGAGCGCCCGGTCGGCCCTGCCGCCGACCGGGCGCCCGGCGCCCCGGGGGACGCGGTCGGAGCCGCTACGACCGCTGCCAGAGGGCCGGCACGTTCGGCGGCTCCCAGCCCACCATGGCGGTGTGCGCCTGGAGGCAGGTGTAGGAGACGCCGGAGTAGGTGACGCGGTCGCCCGCCTTGTACGAGGTGCCCGCTGCCCAGGTCCCGCTCGGCGGCGGTGTGCTGGGCCCGCCGGTCGGGGTGGGGGTGGGGCTCGGCGTGCCGGGGGTCTGCGGGACGTCCAGCACGAAGTCGAAGCTCGCCTCGCGGGTCTGGCCGTTCTGGCGGACGTTCATCAGCAGCCGGGGGTCGTAGATGCTGTCCGTGCTGTTGCGCGGCTCGCCCGGGAAGTACAGCTGGGTGGTGACGATCGAGCGGCCGGGGGCCTGGAGCTTGACGTGCAGGTGCCGGGTGCGGCCCGGGTAGAGGCCGGGCACGATGGTGTCCAGCCGGTACGCGCCGTTGGCGTCGGTGAACTGGTGGCCGCGGAAGGTGTAGGTGACGTTGTCGTAGTTGCCGCCGTTGTCGGCCTGCCAGAAGTCCAGCAGCACCCCGGAGACGGGCCGGCAGGCGCGGCCGAAGACGTAGCCGCTGACGACCAGGTGGGTGCCGGGCCCGTCGTTGACCATCGAGCTGCGCAGCGGGGAGTTGGGCTTGAAGTAGGGACCCTCGATCTGCTCGACGGTGGGGGCGTCACCGTCGTGGCACTCGGGGGTGAGGCCGAGCGGTTCGCCGCTGTGGATCTGGTCCCGGGCCAGGGCCACTCCGCCGCCGACCAGCAGCGGGGCTGCCCCGAGCGCGGCGGCGGCCTTCAGGACGGTCTTGCGGCTGATCATGCCGTCGGGCGTGGGCATGCGCCGTCTCCTTCTCGTGAGGCGGGGAGGTGGGGGCGGCCCTTGCCATGGTGGGGGCATGACAAGGGCCGGACCGGCCGCCCGTCCGCGCGCGCCGGACCGGCCACCGGTGGCCAGCAGCAAAGTTACGGGCCGTCCGGCGCGACCGCGATGGACATGATCCGGGGATCGTGGTGATTTCCGTCGACCCCGGCCCGGAACTCCCCCGGGGTCATCCCGGTCTCCCGGCGGAAGAACCGGCAGAAGTACGCCGGATCGACGAAGCCCGCCTCCTTGGCGACCTGACGGATCGTCAAATCCGTGCAGGCGAGCAGCCGTTTGGCCTCCAGGGTCTGCTGGTGGCGGATCAGCCCGCCGGGGGTGCGGCCGGTGGCCTGCTTCACCAGGGTCTGCAGGTGCCCCGGGGAGACGCCGAGTTCCTGCGCGCTGGAGGCCACCGAGTGCCGCACCCCGCCCGGCCGGGCGATCAACCGGGTGAAGGCGGCCGCCACTTCGGCCGGGCGACTGGGCACCGCCGGGCGGTCGGCCGGGGCACAGGCGCGCAGTGCCCGGACGATCAGGATGTGCAGACTGGCCCGCAGCACCCCCTGGTAGCCGGGCGCCCCGGTCCGGTACTCGTGCTCCATGTCGGTGAGCAGCGCGTCGATCGCGTCGGCCTGCTCGCCGAGCGCGAGGGCGGGGCGGGTGGCCAGGGCCCGCAGGGCGGCGAGGTCCTGGGGGTGGCCGAGCAGGAAGTCCTCGTTGAACAGGACGACCCGGCCGGCCAGTTCCTCGGCGTCCGCCCAGTAGTGCACCTGGCCGGGGGTGATCACGCACAACTGCGGTGGCGCCAGCGGCCGGTGGACGAGGTCCAGGACGTGGGCGCCGTGGCCACCGGTGACGTGGACGATCTCGTAGAACGAGTGCCGGTGCGGGAATCCCGCCCGGGAGAGCGGGCCGATCGCGTCGAAACTGCCGACGGCGAAGGGGAGAAGGTGGGGCAGCGGGACCTGTAACCGGTGCAACGGCAGGTCCGGCGTGGTTCGGGGGGTGGGGGTGGTCCGTCGCACATCCATCGGAGCAGTGTGCGACCTGTTCCGGGGACAGGTCCAGACCATCTGTCGCCGTTTTCGAGAACCGGTCCAGACCACTGGTGGGTCAGGGCGGTCGGGAGCGGAATGCCCGGGCGGGCCGCGACCCCGGTCCGGACCGGAGCGCCGGGGCGGGCCCGCAGGCGCCCGGCCGCACCGGCTACACCATCCGCACTCGCTACACCGGCGGCCAGGGGATCGCGGGCCAGTCCTCCGGCGGCAGCGGGTGCCGGCCGGAACCGCGCAATCCGGCCACCCGGGCCCGGGTGGCGTCCAGTTCGGCCGCCGTCAGGTGCGGGGCGAGCCGCTCGGCGAGCTCACCGTCCAACTGCTCGGCCAGCCGGGCCAGCACCTCCAGCGCCTCGACGGGCAGCGGGTCCCCGGCCCAACCCCAGAGCAGGGTGCGCAGCTTGTCCTCGGTGTTGAAGGTGACGCCGTGGTCGATGCCGTACACCCGGCCGTCGGCGGCCGGGATCAGGTGGCCGCCCTTGCGGTCGGCGTTGTTGAGCACCGCGTCCAGGACGGCGAGCCGGCGCAGCCGCCGGTCGTCGTGGTGCACCAGCAGGGCCGTCCGCCCGCCCTCGACCTCGGCCCGGACGATCGGCAGCCAGCCCGCCTCCGGGCCGCGCGGGTCCTGCAGCGCCAGCAGCGGCTCGGCCCCCGGGTCCGGCTCGACCCACAGCTGCACCATGCCGACCCCGTGCGGGCCCTCGCGCAGCACGGTGGGCGGGATCAGCGCCCAGCCGGTCGCGGCCGACAGCTCGTACGCGGCGACCTCGCGCCCGGCCAGCGTGCCGTCGGGGAAGTCCCACAGCGGTCGCTCGCCGGCCACCGGCTTGTAGACGGCCTGCGCGCTCAGCGAACCGTGCGCCACCGTGCAGTACAGCGCGGCGTTGGAGGCGTCGGTGAGCCGGCCGTGCACGGTCAGCTCGCCCTGGCGCAGCAGCGCGAGGGCGGTGGGCACGTCGGCGGCCAGCGCGGCGGCGGCCGACGGGTCGGCCTGCGGCGGAGTGTCGGTGTTCAGCGCCGGTAGCCGTTCGCGCGCGGGCACAGGTGGCCCTCCGGGTCGAGCGGAAGGTTGCAGAACGGGCAGGGCTTGCGGCCGGCCGCGACCAGGTCCAGCGCGCGCCTGGCGAAGACCCTGGCCATCGCGCCGGA
The DNA here is from genome assembly GCF_043201465.1 of Kitasatospora sp. NPDC048298. NCBI lineage: Bacteria > Bacillati > Actinomycetota > Actinomycetes > Kitasatosporales > Streptomycetaceae > Kitasatospora > Kitasatospora sp. NPDC048298. The sequence goes on along the minus strand of NZ_JBICYZ010000005.1, from coordinate 15,063 downwards.
CAGCCGCACCCGCAGCATGTCCGGGCCGTTCTCGTCGTCGGTGAAGACCGCCTCGGCGGCCTCCTCCTCGTCCTCCTCGACCAGCGCCTGCGCCTCGACCACCAGGCAGGCGTCCACGCTGTCCCAGGCCAGGGCCATGGTGCCGACCCGGAACTCCTGCTCCAGCGGGAGGTCCAGCGGGGCGGTGTCGAGCAGGTCCTTCGGGGCGGCGGCCGGGATGGCGGCGTCGCCGCCGCTGCGCCGCAGCGCCTCGTCCAGGACCTCCTCGATGCGCTCGGCGAGCGCGGCGACCTGGGTCTTCTCCAGCAGCACGCTGGTGATCCGGCCCCGGGCGCTGGCCTGGAGGTAGAACGCCCGGGCACCGGGCTGGCCGACGGTGCCGGCCACGAACCGCTCGGGCTGGTCGTAGAAGAAGACCTGACGGGGCACGCTCTCGCTCCGGATCGTGTCGGTCGGCGCGGTTCCACAGGGGCTGGATCGCGGCCGGATGGACTCATCAGTCACCCTACGACCTTCGGGCTCCGGCCGGGGAGCCGAGCCGACGGCCGCGGGCGGGGTGGCACCCGGGGAAGCGGACGGTGCCGCCCGGACGGTGCCTCCCCGGGCGGCCCGTCGGCGGCGCGACTCAGACGGTGCCGCCGACCACCGCGTCGCCGGCCGGGGTGGCCTCGGCCGGACGGGGCCTGGGGGCGAGCGAGGCGAGGTCGCCGGTGTCACCCATCCTCAGCACGAAGGGCCGTTGGGCGGTGTAGCGGATCGCGGTGACCGAACAGGGCTCGACGCTGATCCGCTGGAAGTGGTCCAGGTGCAGCCCGAGCGCGTCGGCCACCACGGCCTTGATCACGTCCCCGTGCGAGCAGGCGACCCAGACCGTGTCCTCGCCGTGCTCGGCGGCGATCTTCCGGTTCCACTCGCGCACCGCGTCCACCGTACGGTGGCTCAGCGCGCGCAGCGACTCCCCGCCGGGGAAGGCGGCCGCCGCGGCATGGTCCTGCACCGTACGCCAGAGCGGCTCCTTGGCCAGCTCGGCCAGCGGCCGGCCGGTCCAGTCGCCGTAGTCGCACTCCCCCAGCCGCTCGTCCTCGGTCGGCGGGCCCAGCTCGGGACGGACCGCCAGCAGCGGCTCCAACGTCTGCCGGCAGCGCTCCAACGGGCTGCTGACCGCCTGCACCAGCGGGATGCCGGCCAGCCGGCCGGCGAGCGCGGCGGCCTGCGCCCGACCGGTGTCGTCGAGGTCCACGCCGGGCGTCCAACCGGCCAGGATTCCGGCGGTGTTCGCGGTGGAGCGGCCGTGACGGACGAGCAGCAGCGTGGGCATGGGGTCAGCCTACGGCCTCCGGGCTCCACGGTGGGCCCCGCTCTCCCTTCCGGACGTCCCGCCCGGTGGGCCTCGGGCCTGTCTCCTGGGTTTCGTCGGATCAGGCAAGGATCCAGGAGACAGGCCCTGGTTGCCCCGGATCCGTGCCGGTCGGCCCCGCCCGGGTGACAATGGCCCCCATGATCGTCCACTGCGCCGCCTACCACGACGGCCGCCGGATCGAGGCCCCCGAGGATCCCGCCGGCGCGCTCGCCGCCGCCCGCGCGGCCGGTCCGGGCGGCTTCGTCTGGATAGGCCTGTTCGAGCCCACCACCGAGGAACTCGGCCGCGTCGGAAAGGAGTTCGCACTGCACCCGCTGGCCGTCGAGGATGCCGTCAGCGCCCACCAGCGCCCCAAGGTGGAGGCCTACCAGGGCTCGCTGTTCGTCGCCCTGAAGACCCTCGGCTACCACCCCGGCGGGCACGTCGTCACGGTCGGCGAGGTGATGGTCTTCCTCGGCCCGGACTTCGTGATGACCGTCCGGCACGGCGAGGACAGTCCGCTCAGCGGCCTGCGGGCCGCCCTGGAACAGGATCCCGAGCAACTGCGGTACGGGCCCAGCTCGGTGCTGCACCAGGTCTGCGACACCATCGTGGACGGCTACGTGGACGTGGCGGCCGCGCTCCAGTCCGACCTGGACGAGCTGGAGGCGGACATCTTCTCCCCCGGCCGGGTCGGCAGCGACACCGCCGGCCGGATCTACGGCTACAAGCGCCAGGTGATGTCCGTACGCCGGGCCGTCGGCCCGCTGGTGGAGCCGATGCTGGCCCTGGAGCGCGGCGCCCGCTTCGTCCGCCCCGAGACCGCGCCCTACCTGCGGGACGTCGCCGACCACGTGGCCCGGGTGAACGACCAGGTGGAGGGCATGGACCGGCTGCTGTCCGACATCCTGAACGCCAACCTGGCGCAGGTCAGCGTCCAGCAGAACAACGACATGCGGAAGATCTCGGCCTGGGCGGCACTGGCCGCCGTACCGACGATGATCGCGGGCATCTACGGGATGAACTTCGAGCACATGCCCGAGCTGCGCCAGGTCTGGGGGTACCCGGCGGTGCTGGTGCTGATGCTGGTGGTCTGCCTGGTGCTGCACCGGGTGTTCAAGCGGCACGACTGGCTGTAGTACCGCTTGACGACCGGCCACCGGGCCCGACCGGGCGGGCCGGTCAGGCCAGGCCGGCCCGCTCCAGCGCCTCGACGCCGGTGCGCAGCGCCCGGATCCGCTCGTCCAGGGTGAAGCCGGACGGGGCCAGGGTGAGCGTGGTGACGCCGGCGTCGGCGTAGGCCTGCATCCGGTCGGCGATCCGGGCGGTGTCGCCGATCAGCGAGGTGGCGTCGATCAGGTCGTGCGGGACGGCGGCCGCGGCGCCCGCGTAGTCCCTGGCCAGGTACTTCTCCTGGACCTCGTCGGCGGCCTGCTCGTAGCCCATCCGCCGGGCGAGCTGGTTGTAGAAGTTCTTCTCCTTGCTGCCCATGCCGCCGATGTAGAGCGCGGCGTAGGAACGCAGGCCGTCGACCCCGGCCTTGATGTCCTCGCCGACGGCGAGGTTCACCGTCGGGCAGAGGTCGAAGCCCTCCAGCGTCTTCCCGGCCTTGGCGCGGCCCGCCGTCAGCGGGTCGAGGGAGAGCGCGGAGTGCTCGGGCGAGAAGAAGATGCCGAGCCAGCCGTCGGCGATCTCACCGGTCAGCTCCAGGTTCTTCGGACCGATCGCGGCGATGTACAGCGGGATGTGCTCGCGCACCGGGTGCACGGTGAGCTTGATCGGCTTGCCGGGGCCGCCGGGCAGCGGCAGCGTCCAGTTGGCGCCCTCGTGCACCAGGCGCTCGCGGGACATCGCCTTGCGGATGATCTCCACGTACTCGCGGGTGCGGGCGAGCGGCTTGTCGAACTTCACGCCGTACCAGCCCTCGGACACCTGCGGGCCGGAGACGCCGAGGCCGAGCCGGAACCGGCCGCCGGACAGGGTGTCCAGGGTGGCGGCGGTCATCGCGGTCATCGCCGGGGTACGCGCCGGGATCTGGAAGATGGCCGAGCCGACGTCGATCCGCTCGGTCTTCGCGGCGACGAAGCTGAGCACCGTCGCGGCGTCCGAGCCGTACGCCTCCGCCGCCCAGCAGACGGAGTAGCCGAGCCGGTCCGCCTCCTGGGCCACGGCGATGTTGTCGGCGTCCATGCCGAGTCCCCAGTAGCCGAGGTTGATCCCGAGTCGCATCTGCCGCACCTTCCAGTGGGTTGGGGTTGTGGCGAGGGTAACCGCGCCCGCGCCGGACATGCTACTGACCGGTAGGGGTGGTCTGGGTCACAGTCGCGCGGGTTCGTGCCGCAGTGATCGTTCTGCGGGTCTGCACCCCTGTCCGGGCCCCGACCGCTACGCTCGGCCGGGGCGGGGAGCACTCTCCCCACCTGCGCGTTTACACGGCTTCCGGGGCTCCCGGGGCCACCGGCCAGTGAAGGGCCCGTCCGATGGACAAGCGTCACCTCGGCCGTACCGGCCTGCAGGTCTCCCGACTCGGCCTCGGCACCATGACCTGGGGCCGGGACACCGACGAGCAGGAGGCCGCGGAGCAGCTCAAGGAGTTCGTCGACGCCGGCGGCAACCTGGTCGACACCGCCGACGTGTACGCGGACGGCGGCGCCGAGTACCTGATCTCCCGGCTCACCGACAACCTGATCCCGCGCTCCGAACTCGTCATCGCCACCAAGGCCGGCAGCGCCCCCGAGTCCGCCCGCCGCTTCGACGGCTCGCGCGGCCACCTGCTCGCCGCCCTGGACGCCTCGCTGCGCCGGCTCGGCACGGACCACGTCGACCTGTGGCAGGTGCACTCCTTCGACCCGGCCACCCCGGTCGAGGAGACGCTCAACGCCCTCGACATCGCCGTCTCCTCCGGGCGCGCCCGCTACGTCGGGGTCTGCGACTTCAGCGGCTGGCAGCTCGCCAAGGCCGCCACCTGGCAGCACGCCCACCACGGACGGGTGCCGCTGGCCGGGGCGCAGCTGGAGTACTCGCTGCTCCAGCGCGGCATCGAGCGGGAGGCCCTGCCCGCCGCGCTGGACGCCGGGGTCGGGGTGCTGGCCGGCTCGCCGCTCGGGCGCGGGGTGCTCACCGGCAAGTACCGGCACGGCATCCCGCAGGACTCGCGCGGCGCCTCGCCGTACCTGACCGGGTTCGTCCAGCCCTACCTCGGAGAGCGCTCGCGGCGGATCGTGGACGCCCTCGCCACCGCCGCCGACGGGCTCGCCAGCACCCCGCTGGAGGTCGCGCTGGCCTGGGTCCGGGACCGGCCCGGGGTGGCGAGCGCCCTGGTCGGGGCGCGGACGGTGGCCCAGCTGCAGGCGGCGCTGTCGGTGGAGGCGCTTACGCTTCCGGATGAGATCCGTGGCGCGCTGGACGACATCTCGTCGCCGGTGCACCACTACCCGGACCAGGGGTGGACCGAGCTGTGACCCCGGGCCCGGGTTGTCGAGCAGAACCTGCAGTGGAGTGACCTTTGGAGCGGACGACGATGACTGACACGGGGAACGGCGCTCCGGAGGTGACCGACGGGGCCCAGCTGACCCCGGAGGAGAAGGCCGCGAAGGTCGCCGAGCTGGCACGGCGGATGCGGGAGATCGCCGCCCAGGGGCCCGGGGCCGCGGCCCCGGCCGCACGGATCCCCGCGCCGCAGGCCTCGGGGCCGCAGGCGTCGGGGCCCGCGGGGGCAGAGTCCGCCGCGTCCGGACCGCAGGCTCCTGCGGCGGCCGCCCCGGTCGCCGCCACCCCCGCCGCCGCGGTGCCCGAGCGGCAGCACGGCGACGCGCTGCGCGCCACCGCCGAGGTGCTGGCCGCCGGCGGCGCCCCGGCCGAGCTGGCGGCCGCCGCCGTGGCCGCGCTCGGCGAGGAGGCCCCCGAGCGGCTGCGCGACGACCCGTGGGCGGTGCTGGGCCTGCCCGGCGTCCGACCCGAGCACGCGGACGGCTTCGCCCAGAAGCTGCTCGGCCCCGATGCCGCCCCGGGCGACGAGCGCCGCGCCCGGGCGCTGGTGCCGTGGCTGCTGGAGCAGGCGGCGCTGCGCGGGCACTCGGCCCTGGAACTGCCCGAGGTCGCGGCCGGGCTCACCCGGCTCCGGATGCCCGACCCGGCCACCGCGATCCAGGCCGCCGTCGCGGACGGGCGGGTGCTGCCCTTCCAGGAGGAGCTGACCGGCGCCGAGGCGCACACGCCGGGCGGCGACGAGGACGAGGCGCCGACCCGCACGCTGCTCGCGCTGGAGGGGCTGGCGATGGCCGAGGACAGCCTCGCCGAGAAGCTGCTCCAGCTGATGGCCACCTTCGTACCGGGCGAGGACCCGGAGGAGGCCGAGGTCCCCGACGAGACCGGGGCCGAGGACAAGGCCGAGGACAAGGCCGAGGACGAGACCGGGGCCGGGGCCGGCGAAGCGGCCGCCCCCGCCGAGGGCTCCGCCGAGCAGACCCCCGTCGACCCCGGCCCGACCGCCTGGGCGGCCGCCGCCGGGGCCGCACCGTCCTCCTCCGCGACCGCCCTGGTCAAGGCCGTCGCCGAGCACGCCCTGGTGCTGCACACCGGCGGCGAGGCGGCCCGCGCCGAGCCTGCCGCGCTGGTCACCGCCGCCCGCGGCCTCGGGCTGCGGGCCTGGGCCGCCACCTGGACCGACCAGGGCCGGGACTCGCTCGCCGCGCTCGCCGGCCCGGGCGCCGGTGGTGAGGCCCCCGTGGTCACCCTCGCCGACCTGCTCTCCGGCGCTGCCGGCCCCGGCCGCGCCCCGGACGGCACGCTCGCCCTCGACCTGCTGGTCGTGCTGGACGCCCCGCTGCTGGACGTCGAACTGGCCGCCACCGTCCTGGAGTCGCTGGCCGACGGCACCCGGCTGGTGCTCAGCGGCGACCCGGGCCAGCTCTGGTCGGCCGGCCCCGGCCGGTTCTTCGCCGACCTGCTGGCCGCCAAGGCCTGCCCGGCGGTCGCCTCCCGCACCCCGGACTTCGGCCCGATCGGCGAGTTGGTCTCCGGTGTCGGCATCGGCGAGCTCCAGCCGGTCGAGGCGCCGGACAAGGAGGTGGTCATCCTGACCGCCAAGGACGCCGGCGAGGCCGTCCACCGGGCCGTCCAGCTGCTCACCGACTCCATCCCGCGCGCGCTGGGCATCCCGGTCGAGCAGGTGGTGCTGCTCACCCCGGGCCACGGCGGCCCGGCCGGCACCCGCGCGCTGAACGCCGCCGCCAAGGCCAGGCTCAACCCCGGCCCCGGCCGGTTCGGCGGCTTCGACCCGGGCGACCGGGTGGTCGACTCCCCCACCCCCGGCGTCACCCGCCCGGCCCGGGTGCTGGACGGCGACGCCACCGGTCTGCACCTGGAGTACGCCGACGGCTCGCGCCGGACCGTCCCGCCCGCCGAGGCCGCCCGGCTGCGGCACGGCTGGGCGCTGACCGTCCACCAGGCCCTCGGCCGGCGCTGGCCGGGCGCGGTGGTGGTGCTTCCGGAGGACGCCGCCCCCGCCCTGACCCGGCAGTGGGTCTACACCGCCTTCGGCCGCGGCGAGCGGCACCTGTCCGTGGTGCACGCGGCGGGCCCGGCGCTCGCCCAGGCCGTCGCCGAGCGCCAGGCGCAGCCGCGCACCACCCGGCTGCGGGCGGTCCTCGCCGAGAACACCGCGGCCTCGGAGTACTGAGGCGCAAACGCACGACGGGCGGGCCCCGGTGATCCCGGGCCCGCCCGTCGGCCGTCTTCCGGACGGCGTCAGTCGTCCGGGTCCTCGTCGTCGTAGACCTCGCTCACGTCGAACCGGCAGATCAGCAGCTGCGGATCGGCGTGCTCGAAGGGTTCGGGCAGCCACTCGCCCGGCTCCGTCGGCTCGGCGGCCGCGACCCAGAGCGTCGAGTCGGCCTCCTCCAGGCCGAACTCCTCGCTGCGGGCGGCGATCTCGTCGGGCTCGTACTCGCCGAACAGCACGCCGATCGCGGCGTTCACCCCGCCCGCGCCGGCCCCGCCCGGGGTCAGCGACTCGTCCAGCCGCTCGGCCTGGGCACGCAGCCGCTTGGAATCGACGACATGGTAGTCGCGGCGGATCAACACGCTGATCGCCTCGGGCTGTTCGGGGCCGTGGTACCCGCCGGGCCCCTCGTCCCCCGGGATCTCGAAGGGCGTGACCTCGTCGTAGGCCTCGTACAGGAGCTGGTCGTAGGCGATGGCCGCCGTCGCGAGCTGCTCGTAGGCGGCGGAAACGGCCGGATCGTCGGCTGCGTTGGGGCTTGACACCGCTTCCAGATGACGGTCGATGGCGGCCTTGACCGCCTCAGCGGCGGCGCGTACCTCGGCAATGGTGGGCTGCGCGGCATCAGACATGGTGCAGACGCTATCTCCCCGCGACGCCGGTACGCACAGCGGTTGTCATCTACACCCGCGATTTCACCGCAACTTCCCCCCTGATGTCCGATCCATTCCCTTTCGTCCTCGCGTGGCACCGGCGCGAAGCGGGCGCGGAGGGCGCGCACCGGGGCCGTCCGGGTGCCGCTTCGCGCGCCGGGATCGGGGTATCCCCTCCACAGTGGCAACGGGGCTGATGCACTGTCAGTCGACGGGCCCGGGTGGCACCCCCTCGGGCCGCCGCTCCCCCGCGGGAGGACGGCCGGAAACACCCGGGCCGCCCGTCCGGGGCAGGCCGTAGGCTTGCCCTTCAGGTGATCTCCAGGAGGAGCGTTTTGATCCCACGGAAGCCGGTCCGGCAGCCGGAGTACGAGTACCAGTCCCTGCGCATGCCGCGCGGCACCACCCGCAACGCGGCGCGCCAACTACTCACCGAGCACGCCGAGTACGGGCACTGGGAGCTCGACCGGCTCAGGCTGTTCCCCGACGGCAGCCGGACGGTCCGGCTGAAGCGGCGGATCATCCGGCAGGTCCGGAGCTGGTGACGGGCGGGGCACCGTGCCCCCTGGCGGAACCCACACCGAGCTTTCACGCACCCGCGGCCGCCCGTTCGCCCGGCGGCCGCGGGTGCGCCGTTCCCACGGCCGGTGCGCACCGCCCTGGCACGGCTCGCACCGCGGGGCCCGTCCTCGGACTCGCCCCGCGGGCGCGATTCCGACGACGGGCCCCGATCCCCGGCCGAGCGGGTCAGCGGACGCCGGCGCGGGCCCGGCGGTAGAGCACGCCACCGCCGAGCAGCAGCGCGAGACCGGCGGCCCCGAGCAGCTCGACGTTCCCGGCGCCGGTGGAGGCCAGCTGAGCGGCCGGAGCCGCGGCGGGCGCCGCGACGGCGGTCTCGGCGGCGGTGTCCGGAGCGCCGGTGCGCGCGACGTTCGGCACCTCCTCGGCGGAGACCTGCGGCGGGGTCGGGCAGGCCTCGGCGCAGCCCTCGGCCGGCGGGGCCGGGGTGACCGGGACGGCCTGCTCGATGTTGGCGCACCCGTTGCCGAAGGCCGGGTTGGCGGCGCCGACCACGTTCACCGAGTTGCCGCAGGCGTTGACCGGGACGTCGACCGGCGCCTGGACGCTGTTGCCGGAGAGCACGCCCGGCGAGTTGGCGGCGACACCGGAGGCGCTCGCACCCGGCACCGTGGCGGCGTCCGGGATGCCCGCGGTACCCGGGATGCCCGTGGTGCCGGGGACTCCGGTGGTGCCGGGGATCCCACTCGTACCCGGGATACCGCTGGTGCCCGGGATCCCGCTGGTACCCGGAATCCCTGTGGTGCCGGAACCGCCGGTGCCGCTGCCGGCCTGGCCGCTGCCGGTGGCACCCGAGCCGCCGGGCTGGCCGCCCTGGGAGGGCTTGGACGCGTGGTGACCCCCGCCGCCGTTGACGTTGGCGCAGTGGTTGCCGAAGGACGGGTTCAGCAGGCCGACCACGTCGAGCGTGTTGCCGCAGACATTGATCGGCGCCTCGATCGGCACCTGCACCGAGTTACCCGAGACGACGCCGGCCGAACCGGCGGCGACCCCCTGTGCCTCGGCTCCCCCCGCGTAGGCGTAGCCGGCGGTCGAGGCCAGCACACTGCCGGTGGCCACGGCCGTGAGGATCCCCTTCTTGGCTACATTCCTCATGTTTTCCCCTGACATTTCGAGACGACGTGTCGACCTTGACGTGAACCTTCAAAACAGTCGGAATTTCGGTAGATCCGTAAATCACGCAAGGGCTTCGACTGCACACGAGTTAACGAGGGGCCAACGGGGAGGTTGAGTCGAACGAATCGGCTTCACCCGATCGAGCGATTGTGTCGGACCCCGTGTATCCATCGGGGACGCGAACGCCCCCGGTGCGGCGCGTCCGCCGCCCGGGGGCCGGGTCGAATCGGCCCAACAGGCCCCGGTGGCCCGGAGGTCGACTCAGACGTTGACGCAGTGGTTGCCGAACGCCGGGTTCAGCACGCCGACGACGCTGATGGTGTTGCCGCAGACGTTGACCGGGATGTGCACCGGGACCTGGACCTGGTTGCCGGAGAGGACACCCGGGGAACCGGCGGCCACACCCCCGGCGCCGGCGTGAGCCGACGCGACACCGGCGGCGGCGAGCACCAGGCCACCGGTGGCGGCGGTGACAGCGGCGATCTTCTTGACCTTCATCATTCCTCCTGTATGGACAACGCAACCCGTTCGGCGGGCTGCACAGGGATGAACGACGCTGCGGCGAACGGGGTACGGAACGGATCTCCCATTCACTCGCAGCGGTGAGGCCTCGCACAAATGATCAGCCTGGAATTTCCTGCAGAATCGCTTCTGTCGATCTTCTGTTTCCCATCCCACAATCATCAGCTCGGACAATGCGGTCGGCCCGCTCCCGAAGCTCCGGGAACGGGCCGACCCAGTCGCCTGATCAGGCCTCCGGCAGTGCCCTCAGCTGGGCACCCGGCACGCGCTCAGCAGGCGTCGATGAAGCGGTCCAGCACCCGGGCGCCGAACTTCAGGCCGTCCACCGGCACCCGCTCGTCCACCCCGTGGAACATCCCGGCGAAGTCCAGCTCCGGCGGCAGCTGGAGCGGCGCGAAGCCGAAGCAGCGGATGCCCAGGTCCTGGAAGGACTTGGCGTCCGTCCCGCCCGACAGGCAGTACGGCACCGCGCGGGCGATCGGGTCCTCGGCGCGCAGCGCGGTCTGCATCGCCTCGACGAGCGCACCGTCGAAGCCGGTCTCGATCGCCTTGTCCGAGTGCAGGCTCTCGCGCTTCACGCGCGGGCCGAGCACGCTGTCCAGCTCGGCCAGGAACTCCTCCTCGTAGCCGGGCAGGAAGCGCCCGTCCACGTGCGCGGTGGCCTGACCGGGGATCACGTTCACCTTGTAGCCCGCGCCGAGCATGGTCGGCTGGGCGGTGTTGCGCAGCGTGGTGCCGATCATCTTGGCGATGCCGCCGAGCACGCGCAGCGTCTCGTCCATGTTCTCCGGGTCCAGCTCGACCCCGAGCGCGTCCGACAGCTCGTCCAGGAAGGCCCGGACGGTCTTGGTGATCCGCAGCGGGAACTGGTGCCGGCCGAGCCGGGCGACCGCCTCGCACAGCTCGGTGATCGCGTTGTCGTCGTTCTCCATCGAGCCGTGGCCGGCCCGGCCCTCGACCGTCAGGCGCATCCAGTGCATGCCCTTCTCGGCCGTCTCCACCAGGTAGAGGCGGACCTGGTCGTTGACGGTGAAGGAGAAGCCGCCGACCTCGCCGATCGCCTCGGTCACGCCCTCGAACAGCCCCGGGTGCTTGTCCACCAGGAAGCGCGCCCCGTAGGTGCCGCCGGCCTCCTCGTCGGCGAGGAAGGCCAGCACGATGTCGCGCGGGGGCTTGCGCCCGGTGCGCAGCCGGTCGCGGATGACCGCCAGGGTCATCGCGTCCATGTCCTTCATGTCGACCGCGCCGCGCCCCCAGACGCAGCCGTCCGCGATCTCGCCGCCGAACGGGTCGTACGTCCAGTCCGCGGCGTTGGCCGGCACCACGTCGGTGTGGCCGTGGATCAGCAGGCCCGGGCGGGAGCGGTCCTCGCCCTCGATCCGGACCACGGTGGAGGCCCTCCCCTTGGCCGACTCGAAGATCTTCGGCTCCAGCCCGAACTCGGCGAGCTGTTCGGCCACGTACTCGGCGGCCTTCCGCTCGCCCGGCCCGGAGCCGTCCCCGTAGTTGCTGGTGTCGATCCGGATCAGATCGCGACAGATCTCGGCGACCTCCGACTCAGCCGTCACCTTCGGCGCCGCCGACTCGCTCCGCTCGCTCACGGTCACTCCTCGTCTTGGGCCCGCACCGACGCACCAGCGCGCCACCCCCGGGACCTGCACCCGGGCCGTACGAGCACGTCCGCCCATCCTCCCCCAGCCCCCGATCCCGATCCACCCCCCGCACGCTCCCGAAACCCCCTGGTCACGCCCCCGCCACACGCCGCCCCTTGCCCCCGCCACCGGCCCCGCCGGTCCTCCGGGAACCGTTTTGGGACCCCAAGCCGATCTTTGCTACAGTTACATCTGTCAGCGCGACGGACGAGAGATCGGAAGCCGCGAGGACGACACCCGGTCCGGGTGGCGGAATGGCAGACGCGCTAGCTTGAGGTGCTAGTGCCCTTTATCGGGCGTGGGGGTTCAAGTCCCCCCTCGGACACCAACGAAAGGCCCCAGTTGATCTGGGGCCTTTCTGCTTTTCGGCTCCGGCTTTCTCCGCGTTCCTCAGCGTTCCTCCGCGAACGGGAGGATCCCCCTCGGGGTCCGCGGGGACTCCGAGGGGGATTCGAGGGTCAGGTCACTCCTTGGTCCAGGTGGCGCCCGCGCCCGTGAAGGAACCGTAGACGCCGGTCTCGTCGGCCCAGATCCAGAAGTCTGCGTGCGAGAGCCCGTCGGGGCTGACGGAGGACTGGGTGCTGGCGACGCCGGCACCGTTCTCGTTGGCGATGAACTGACCCTTGCCGAAGGACGCGTCCAGGCCCTCCTGGGCCGAGGCCAGGCCGGCGCAACCGATCACCAGCGGGACGGTGAGGGCGCTGACGGCCAGGACACGCTTGAAAGCACGCATGCAGATCTCCTCCACGGAGTTTCGGGGTTCGAAGGCGGCGGTGTCGTTCCGCACCCCCGCGACTTCAGAGAGCCACGCCCCGCATCCCGCCGCAACCGACGCCGGAACCCGTACGGCCCTTACGCCCCGTCAGAATCGCCGCTCCTACCAGCGGAAATACAGTTCGTATGCCCATTTCTGAGGATCAGTCGGCTGGAGCACACCCTCGCCACTCCCCGCTCCGGCTCGGACGTGGACGGCCGGGGCCAGGGCCGGGGACGGGGGCCGGGCGTCAGCCGACTTCCACCGCCTCCGTTCGGCCGGTCGGGTCGGTCTGCTGCCTCGGCCGCCCGCGCAGCCACTCCGCGGTGATGAAGGCCGCCACCGTGGACACGATCAGCAGCGGCATCGAGTTCGCCGCCTCACCGCCGAGCAGGGCCTCGGCGAGGACGGCGCTGGTGACTGGCAGGCCGGTGACGGCGGCGCCGGAGGCCGCCAGGCCGACGGCCAGGGCCGGCGCGGTGCCGAAGCCGGGCAGCGGTGCGCAGGCCATGCCGAGGGCCGCCCCGAGCAGGAGCGCCGGGAAGATCGGGCCTCCGCGCAGGCTTCCGAGGGCGATCGACCAGCCCAGCCCCTTGCAGAGCGCGAGGGCGAGCAGCGCGGCGATCGACCAGGCGGCCGGGTCGGCGGCGAGCGCGGCCAGGGTGGCCTGTCCGGAGAGCGCGGCCTCTTCCGGGGAGCGCCCGGTGAGCAGGGCGTACGCGGCGAGGCAGCCTCCGACCGCGACCGCGCACAGCACGGTGCGCACGGCGGTCTGCCGGGCGGTGCCGGTCGTGGTGAGGGCCTTCACCCGGTGGCCGACGTTCTGGCCGACCACGCAGAACAGGGCGATCGCGACGGCCAGCGGGACGCCCCAGAGGAAGTCCGCCACGTCCGGCACCCCGCTCTTCGGCACGTGCGGCAGCGACAGCGCGCCGATCGCCAGGCCGGTCCAGTGGCCGAAGCCGGTGAAGATCAGCGCACCGACCCCGCTGGCCAGCAGGCTGGGCAGGATCAGCGCGATCAGCTGCGGGCCGCCCAGCCCGGCCGCCTCGATCACCATCACGGCGGCCACCAGCGGGCTGCCGAAGATGGTGGAGATCGCCGCCGCCGCACCCGCCGTGCCCAACACCGCGAACAGCTGCGGATGTTCGGCCCGCCTGGCGGACCGGACGGTGAGCAGGGCGAGCCCGCCGCCGAGCGCCATCAGCGGCGCCTCCGGGCCGAGCACCACGCCGAGCGGCAGGCCGGCGAGCGCGGCCAGCACCACACCGGGGACGGCGACCGGCGGGGTGGGCGGACCGCCGAGCCCGTCCACCGGGACGTGGCCGCCGCGCCCGGGCAGCCGGGTCACGATCGGGGCGAGCAGCAGGCCGGCCAGAAACAGCGCGGGCAACGGCCACCACCAGGGGGCGCGCCCGTAGCCGGCCGCCGTCGGCAGGCTCTCCCAGACCCAGTGCTGGAGTTCGTGCTCCAGGCTGACGAAGCCGAACGCGGCCAGCGAGACCGGGACGCCGACCAGCCCGGAGAGCAGCAGCAGGCGGAGGTAGCCCCGGTGCCTCAGCACCTCGTGCAGGGTCGGACCGCCGTCCGGCTGCCGGGACGTCGTCGGCATCGCCGCTCCCTCGCGCTCCCGGGCCGCCCGCTGCCCGGGAGGCCGCGTCCTGCGACCGAGTCTCGCCCGGAGCCGGGAGCCCCGCACGGCGCACGGGCCGTCAGCGGGGCCGCGGCGGACCCGGCTGCTCCGAGCGGGTGAGGGCGGGGGTGACGGACGGGTGGGGGCGAGGGTGGCGGCCCGGGTGGGGGGTCAGACCTGGCGGGCGTCGGTGCCCAGCGCGCTCTCGATGCCCTGGACCATCCGCCACAGCGGCGCCCGGCGGCTGGCGACCAGGACCACGACGTCGTCGGACTCGCCCTCGGCGGCGCCCTCGGCCGGGCGGTCGCCCCAGGTGCCGGTGACGAAGGCCATCGCCGCGTCCACCTCGACCACCCAGTCGCTCTCCCCGCCCGAACGCAGCCAGGTGCGCAGGGCGTGGTTGTGCGCGGCGACGACGGCGGCGGCGATCACGTCCGCCCGCAACGGGCCGTCCGGGCGGTCGGCGAAGCGGCCGCGCAGGTACGCGGCGAGGGTGTGCTCGTAGCGCCAGACCACGGACAGCTCGTACGCCCGCAGGCCGGGCACCCTGCGGGTCAGCCGGTAGCGCTGGACGGAGAAGGAGGGCTGCTCGGCGTACATCCGCAGGACCAGGCGGGCGGCGTCGCAGGCGTGCCTGACCGGGTCCTCCTCGCCGGTGCCGGACTCCAGGAACTCCGTCATCTCGGCGAGGCTGCGCTCGTGGTCGGGGAAGACCACGTCCTCCTTGGCCGGGAAGTAGCGGAAGAAGGAGCGCCGGCCGACGCCGGCCAGCGACACGATGTCGTCGACGGTCGTCTGTTCGAAGCCGCGCTCCAGGAAGAGCTCGAAGGCCGCGGCCACCAGCGCCTCGCGCATCGCCGGCTTCGAGGGCCCGTCGTTCATGGGCTGGTCCTGCTCTTCCTTCTCGCTCATTCACCGGAACTTAGCATCGGGAGGATGCGTCGGCCCCCGACGGCCGGGCGGCTGACCGGCCCGGCCGTCGGGGGTGTGTCGGCGCGGGTTACGGGAGGTTGCGGGCCATCACGATCCGCTGGACCTGGTTGGTCCCCTCGTAGATCTGCGTGATCTTCGCGTCCCGCATCATCCGCTCCAC